>NZ_JBSGZN010000004.1:0-246665 GCF_053611025.1 Streptomyces sp. NPDC054842 | reverse complement strand
CTTCGGTCTTGCGTTTCCGACTCTATCAGACCGTTTCCGGTTCCGATTTCCTCGGTGCTTTCCAGGTTTCCGCTTTCGCGTTTCCCTTTCCGGCGGTTCCGACTCTACCAGATCCTTTCGGGCCTGATTCCCAGTCAGCGGGGCTTGTCCTCACGGCTTTCGGGCCGTTCCGACGAGTGAGACTTTAGCGGAATCTCGGCTCCCGAGCTAATCGGGCCGGCGTCCTTTCGAACGCGGATTCCTCATTTCGCAAACGCGCATGGAAACGACGCGACGACTGAGCGTCGTTCGTTGAGTGCTTGCTGCGGAATGGCTGTCCGGGGACCGACCGGAGTCGGCGCTCACGTCGGACAGCTCGGAGAACATTACGTAGCGGGCGGGGACGTGTCAACCCCGCTCCTGAGGGGGGCCGCGAGGCGTACCCTCGGCCCATGACTACGCATGCGTGCACCCAGCAGTGGTGGGCCGCCTGAGGGCGGCCGTGCTCACGTATGCACCCAACGGCCGCCGCCTCGGCGGCCGTTTTTGTGTCTCCCTCCGGGAGGGACCGGCCGGCGGGCGCGGCGGTCTCGACCAGGAGGTGGAGAGATGACGCGCATCTTCAGCGGGGTCAAGCCGACCGGGCATCTGACGCTGGGGAACTACCTGGGGGCCGTGCGCCGGTGGGCCGAGGTCGACCAGCACGGGGCCGAGGCGCTGTTCTGCGTCGTGGACCTGCACGCGCTGACCGTGGACCACGATCCGGCGCGCGTGCGCAGACTCAGCAGGCAGGCGGCGACGCTGCTGCTGGCGTCGGGGCTGGACCCCGAGCTGTGCACCGTGTTCGTACAGAGTCATGTGGACGAGCACACGCGGCTGTCGTACGTGCTGGAGTGCGTCGCGACCGACGGCGAGATGCGGCGGATGGTCCAGTACAAGGAGAAGGCCGCCCGGGAACGGGAGCGGGGCGGGAGTGTGCGGCTGTCGCTGCTCACGTATCCGGCGCTGATGGCGGCGGACATCCTGGCGTACGGGACGGACGAGGTGCCGGTCGGGGACGACCAGACCCAGCATGTCGAGCTGACGCGGGATCTCGCGGTGCGCTTCAACCAGCGGTACGGGCACACGTTCGTGGTGCCGCGGGCCACGCGGCCCGAGGTGGCGGCCCGGGTCATGAATCTCCAGGACCCGACGTCGAAGATGGGCAAGAGCGACGACTCGGGGCCCGGGATCGTCTATCTGCTCGACGAGCCGGACACCGTACGGAGGAAGGTCGCGCGGGCCGTCACGGACAGCGGGCAGGACGTGGCGTACGACCGGGAGAAGCAGCCCGGGGTCGCCAACCTGCTGGAGATCCTCGCGAGCTGCACCGGTGGGGACCCCGAGGCGCTGAGCGGGGAGTACCGGTCGTACGGCGCTCTGAAGAAGGACACCGCCGAGGCGGTGGTCGAGGTCCTGCGGCCCGTGCAGGAGAGGCACCATGCGCTGTGCGCGGATCCGGCCCAGGTGGAAGACGTGCTGCGGCGGGGTGCGGAACGGGCCAGGGAGCTGGCGCGGCCGACGGTGGACGCGGCGTACCGGGCGATCGGTCTGCTGCCCGCGGCCGGGTAGCCGGGGGCCGGTGCTGAATCCGGGGCCGGGGGGTGCCCCCTCGGCCCCGGGGGGTCAGCTGTTGCCGGAGGCGAGGGCGCGGCTGCGGTCGCGGGCCGCTTCGAGCGCGGCGATGAGGGCCGCGCGGACGCCGTGGTTCTCCAGTTCGCGGATGGCGTTGATCGTGGTGCCCGCGGGGGACGTCACGTTCTCGCGGAGCTTCACGGGGTGCTCGCCGCTGTCGCGGAGCATCACGGCGGCGCCGATCGCGGACTGGACGATCAGGTCGTGGGCCTTGTCGCGGGGCAGGCCGAGCAGGATGCCGGCGTCCGTCATGGCCTCGACCAGGTAGAAGAAGTACGCGGGTCCCGAGCCGGAGAGCGCGGTGCAGGCGTCCTGCTGGGACTCCGGGACGCGGAGCGTCTTGCCGACGGCGCCGAAGATCTCCTCGGCGTGGGCGAGGTGCTCGGCGGTGGCGTGGCTGCCGGCGGAGATGACGGACATCGCCTCGTCGACCAGCGCGGGGGTGTTCGTCATGACGCGGACGACGGGGGTGCCCCGGGTGAGGCGCTCCTCGAAGAACGAGGTGGGGATGCCCGCGGCGCCGCTGATGACGAGGCGGTCGGCGGGGACGTGCGGGGCGAGCTCGTCCAGGAGGCTTCCCATGTCCTGCGGCTTGACCGTGAGGATGAGGGTGTCGGCGGTCTTGGCGGCCTCGGCGTTGCCGACCGGGGTGACCCCGTGGCGCTCGTGGAGTTCCCGGGCGCGCTCGGGGCGGCGGGCGGTGACCAGCAGGTCGGCGGGCGCCCAGCCGGCTCGGATCATGCCGCTGAGCAGCGCTTCGCCGATCTTGCCGGTGCCGAGGACTGCGACTTTCTGGCTCATGTGCGGGTGCCCTCCCGAGGGTGCGTCGTCCGGGGTCCATCCTCGCACCCGGGGTGCCGGGAGGGCTTCGCTGTCCGTTGGGCGGGACGGGCTGCCGCGGCCGGCGGCGGCGCTACGAGGTCCGCCTGCGGAGGGTGGCGGCGCCCAGGCCCAGGACCAGCAGGGCGCAGCCCGCGACGATCAGGACGTCGCGGACGAAGGTGGCCGTGAGGTCGGTGTGCCTGAGGACCTCGTTCATGCCGTCGACGGCGTAGGACATCGGGAGGACGTCGGAGACGGCTTCCAGGACGGGGTGCATCTCGGAGCGCGGGGTGAACAGGCCGCAGAGGAGGAGCTGGGGGAAGATCACCGCCGGCATGAACTGGACCGCCTGGAACTCCGAGGCGGCGAAGGCCGAGACGAAGAGGCCGAGGGCCGTGCCGAGGAGCGCGTCGAGCAGGGCGACCAGCAGGAGCAGCCAGGGCGAGCCGGTGACGTCCAGGCCGAGGATCCAGACGGCGAGTCCGGTGGCGAGCGCGGACTGCACGACCGCGACGGTTCCGAAGGCGAGGGCGTAGCCGGCGATGAGGTCGCCCTTGCCGAGGGGCATGGCGAGGAGGCGTTCGAGGGTGCCGGACGTGCGTTCGCGCAGGGTGGCGATGGACGTGACGAGGAACATCGTGATCAGCGGGAAGATGCCGAGCAGCGAGGCCCCGATGGAGTCGAAGGTGCGCGGGCTGCCGTCGAAGACGTAGCGCAGCAGCAGGAGCATCACGCACGGCACCAGGATCATCAGCGCGATGGTGCGGGGGTCGTGGCGGAGCTGGCGCAGGACGCGGGTCGCGGTCGCGGTGGTGCGGGAGAGGTTCAGGGCGCCGGTCGCCGGGCCGGTACCGGTGCGGGTGTCCGTGGCGGTGCTCATCGGGCGGTCTCCTTGCGCGGACGGTCGCCGTTCCCGGCCGGGGTGGCGTGGCCGGCCGCCGGGGTCCGCCGGTCGGCGGCGACGGCCTCGTCGACCAGGTGGAGGAAGGCGGCCTCGACGGTGTCGGAGCCGGTGCGTTCGCGCAGGGCGTCGGGGGTGTCCGCGGCGAGGATCTCGCCCTCGCGCATCAGGAGCAGCCGGTGGCAGCGCTCGGCCTCGTCCATGACGTGCGAGGAGACGAGGAGGGTGGTGCCGCGGTCGGCGGCGATGGAGTGGAAGAGGTTCCACAGGTCGCGGCGCAGCACGGGGTCGAGGCCGACGGTCGGTTCGTCGAGGACGAGGAGTTCGGGGGTGCCGAGCAGGGCGACGGCGAGGGAGACCCGGCTGCGCTGGCCGCCGGAGAGGTTGCCGGCCAGGGAGTCGGCGTGCGAGGTGAGGTCGACGTCGGTGACGGCCTGGGTGACGCGCTCGTGGCGGCGGTCGGCGGCGGCCCGGCCGGGGTCGAGGATCGCGGCGAAGTAGTCGAGGTTCTGCCGGACCGACAGGTCGTCGTAGACGGACGGGGCCTGGGTGACGTAGCCGATCCGGGAGCGGAGGGCGGCGTCGCCCGCGGGGCGGCCGAGGACCTCCAGGGTGCCGGACACCTTGGCCTGGGTGCCGACGGTCGCACGCATCAGGGTCGACTTTCCGCAGCCGGAGGGGCCGAGCAGTCCGGTGATCCGTCCGCGCGGGACGGTGAAGTCGAGGCCTCGCAGGACCTCGCGGGTGCCGCGTACGACGGTGAGGCCCTCGGCGCGGACGGCGGGGGCTGAGGTGTCGTGGGGCGACGGGGCGCCGGGGGGCGCCGGTGCGTCGTCGGGCGGACGGGGACCAATATTCATCATGCGTTGATTATTGCGCCGGGGAGGGTTCGCGCGTCAAGGCGGGTGCGGGGTGTTCGGTGGATGGAGCGGTCGCCGGGGCGGGGGAGCGTGATCGCCGGGGCGGGGTGCGCGGAGACCCGGAGTTCGTACGGTGGGTGGGGCGCGGGCGCGCGGCGGGCGGCGCGCGGCGGGCCGGGCGTACGGAGGCGTAACCGAGCGACGGGGCGAACGGCGGCGCGCTCCGGGCTGCGGGGCGAACGGCGGCGTACCCGGGGCTACCGGGTGTCCGGGGTCGGGCCGTGCGAGGGGGCTCTGCGGAAGTCAGGGGCGGGTGGCGACGATCAGCATGACGTCGTAGACCTCCTCCACCCGGCCGTCCGGGAAGACCTCCAGGAGGTGGGCGCGCTCCTCGGCGAGGAAGGCCGAGGTGCCCTCCTCGCCGAGGACCAGGAAGAGCGAGTGGCTGCCGATGTTGGCGAGGTGGGTGCCGAGGGGGACGGTGCGGCTCCAGCGGACCCGGCGCCGGGCGAAGTCGGGGACATGCGGCGCGCCGGTGAACGCCAGTTCGGCGCGGGGACCGCCGCCGCTCTTCTTCCCGGTGCCCGCCCCGAAGCGGCGCTCCACCCGGTCCGCCTGGGCGGCGATCCACGGGACGTCCTGGGCGTCCATGTTCCACCACAGCGCGAGGGCGCCGCCGGGCCGCAGTACGCGCATCGCCTCCGGTACCGCCCGGGCCGGGTCGGTCCAGTGCCAGGCCTGCGCGTAGGTGAGGAGGTCGGCGCAGGCGTCGGCGAGCGGGAGCGCGTTGCCGTCGCCGCGGACGAGCGGGACACCGGGGAGGGTGCGGCGGAACTCGGCCGCCATGCCCGCGCCGGGTTCGACGGCGACCACGTCCGCGCCCCTCTCGCACAGGAGCGCGGTCGCGATGCCCGTCCCCGCTCCGACGTCCACGACCCGGGAGCCGGCGAGGGGGCGGCCCGCCAGGTCCTCGACCGCGTCGAGCAGGGCGGGCGGGTAGGAGGGGCGGTTCGCGGCGTACTGCGCGGCGGCGGCGTTGAAGGAGTGCGCGCGGACGTCGTGCGCAGGGGGGCGGGCCGGGGCTGCGGGGTGCGCGTCGCGGTCCGGGTCGGGCGTGGGGGCGGCCATACGGCCATGGTGGCGGGGGCGGGACGCGGGCGGGGGTGTTTCCCCCGGGTGCCGGCGGTGGAGCGGGCGGGGTGGTCAGCCCGTCCGCTTCCTGGAGGGGTTGCGGGTGCGGCGCTTGGTGCGGCGTTCGTACTGGGTGCGGGCCGCCTCGTACTCCTCGCGGTGCAGCCGCTCGCCGGGGGCCTCGGTGAGGGAGCGGAAGAAGTAGGCGAGGAGCGAGCCGACGAAGCCGATCGCGAGCAGGCCGCGCAGCGCGGCCTGCCGGTCGGGGTCGGGGCGCTTGGTGAACGTCTCCAGGGTGTGGCGGAACGCGAGCGCGCTGCACACCGCGAACATCACCACGAGCAGGAGCGTCACGAGCCGGCCGACGTCCGCGATCGCGAGGCCCTGGTAGGCGAAGCGCAGGACGAAGCAGGCGGCGACCGCCGCGGCCAGGGAGCCGGCGGCCACGCCGGCCCGGCGGGCCGCGTAGCCGCCGTCGTGTTCCACCCACGTCGTCCCGAAGAAGCGGATGGGCTCGGGCTGGGGGCCCGCGGGGGTACCGGTCTCGTCGCTCACGCGACGATTATCGCCCCGGCGACCCTGTCCCCCCGCGGAACCCCTGCCCACCGTGCTCAGCCGCAGCGCGGCGCGACGTATCCGTCGCTGCCGGTCCGCACGTACGCGTCGGAGACGTACTCGCCGCTCGCGATGTTGTCCCAGATGTTCGTCGTGCCGTACGGGCCGCTGATCGTCTCGCCGGGACGCTGGCAGAAGATCGCCACCTTGGAGCCCTCGGGCAGGACCCGGACGATGCGGTACGAGGTGCCGGGGCCGCTGCGGACGTTCACCGTGCGGCCGGGTGCGATGGGGTAGTACGTGAGCGCCGCCGCCAGCGTGCTCGCGGCCACCGCCGTGGACGCGGTCTCCTCTTCGGTGCTCTCGATCTCGGTGCTCTCGATGCGGTCAACAGCCATGAAGGCCCCCCGTTGAATGTGACGTGGGACGTCGCACGCGTCGCATGGACGCCGTCGACATCACGCCAGGCACAGATGTGCGCCTGTCGCACGCGGAGGCTAGCAAGCCGCCTCTGTATCGCACGAAGCATCGACTAGGCTCCGTGCGTCGCGCGCGCGGACGAACAG
Source organism: Streptomyces sp. NPDC054842 (assembly GCF_053611025.1). Classification (NCBI taxonomy): domain Bacteria; kingdom Bacillati; phylum Actinomycetota; class Actinomycetes; order Kitasatosporales; family Streptomycetaceae; genus Streptomyces; species Streptomyces sp. NPDC054842. The sequence continues at coordinate 240,177 of NZ_JBSGZN010000004.1, read as the reverse complement.
CACGGGGGTGGGTCCATGGCGCCACAGCGGAACACCGGAGCGGATGCGGAAGCGGAACTTCCTGAGTACGCCGGTCACTACCGCCTTGAGGAACGCCTCGGTTCGGGCGGGATGGGCGTCGTGCACCTGGCGCGCAGTGAATCGGGGCTGCGGCTCGCGGTGAAGGTCGTGCACGCCGAGTTCGCCAGGGATCCCGAGTTCAGGGGGCGGTTCCGGCAGGAGATCGCCGCCGCGCGCCGGGTGAGCGGCGCGTTCACCGCGCCCGTCGTCGACGCGGACGCGGAGGGCGGGCGCCCCTGGATGGCGACCCTGTTCATCCCCGGGCCGACCCTCGCCGAGCACGTGAAGCGGAACGGGCCCATGCCCACGGGGCAGTTGCGGCGCCTCATGGCCGGACTCGCCGAGGCCCTGCGGGACATCCATCGCGTCGGCGTCGTCCACCGCGATCTCAAACCGAGCAACGTCCTGCTCGCCGACGACGGCCCCAAGGTCATCGACTTCGGCATCTCCCGGCCATCGGACAGCGAACTGCGCACCGAGACGGGCAAGTTGATCGGCACCCCGCCCTTCATGGCGCCCGAGCAGTTCCGGCGTCCGCGGGAGGTGGGACCCGCCGCGGACGTCTTCGCCCTCGGGTCGGTGATGGTGCACGCGGCGACCGGGCGCGGCCCCTTCGACTCGGACAGCCCCTACGTCGTGGCGTACCAGGTCGTGCACGACGAGCCCGACCTGACCGGGGTGCCGGAGAACCTCGCGCCGTTCGTCGCGCGCTGCCTCGCCAAGGAGCCGGAGGACCGGCCCACCCCCGACGAACTCATGCGGGAACTGCGCTCGGTGGCCGCCTCGTACGACACGCAGGCGTTCATACCGGCCCAGCGCGCCGTGCCGTCGAGCCCGACGGGCGCGGACGGTCCGGCGGACGGCTCGCGGGACGTCGGCACGGGCGATGCCGACACCTGGGGTTTCTGGGCGGAGGGGTTCGGCGTCGAGGGCCCCGGGGCTCAGGCGCCGGGTGCCCGTCCGGAGGGCGCCGGGGACAGCGGTGGTCCGGGCGGCGGCCGGTCCGGGCAGGGAACGCCGCGAAAGGGGCCGGCCCGTGCCCTCGCGGGGCGGCGGCGGAGACTGCTCCTCGCCGGCGGTGTCGTCGCCCTGGTCGTGAGCGGTGGCCTGGCCTCGCAGCGGTTGCTCGGCGAGGACGGCGGGACTCCGTCGGGCGGCCGGCCCCAGTCCGCGTCGACCGTCGTCGACGCCTGGGACAGCAGGCCCGCGGCCGAACCGTCCGGGAGCGGCGGCACCGACCCGTCCGGCGCCGACGGGACCGACGGCTCCCGCGCGGCCCCCGCCTCCGGTGAGCCCTTCGGGACGCCTCAGTGCACGTACGCGCCGAAGCGCCTGTTCTGTGCCCAGCCGGGGCTGGTCTCCGCGCTCGACCCGGCGGACGGGAGGGTGCTGTGGCGGCATCCCTCCGACGGAGCCGCCGATGCCGACGGACCCGACAAGCCCGGCGGACCCGTACCGCCCCCGGCCTTGTCGGGCGGCCTCGTGCACTCCGTGACGCACGAGGGCCGGCGGCTGGAGGCGCTCGACCCGGCCACGGGCAGGCCGCGCTGGGAGCTGGACCTCTCCCCGTACAGCGGTGTCGGGCACGCGGGCGGCACCGTGCTGCTCACCGGCGCCGACGGGACGCTCACCGGCCTCGACGGCGCTACGGGCGAGAAGCGCTGGAGCCACCGGCTGCCCGGGCACCTCTCGCCGTCCGTCGTCTCCTTCCCCGGCGGCGGGCCCGCGTACGCCACGAGCCTGGCGGCCGACGGATCGCGTACGCACGTCACCGCGGTGGACCCGGCGACCGGCGCGGTGCGCTGGGACACCCGCCTGGACGGCCAGCTGACGCCGGTGGGCACCCGGCGGGACGACCTCGTGCTGACCGCCGCCGACCTGAACGGCGAGACGAACGCCGTCGTCAGGTACGACCCCCGTACCGGCGCCGCACGCCGGGCCACCCTCGCCGTGGCGCTCCCGCAGGCGCAGGCCGCCGTGCGCGGTGACACCGGTTACCTGCTGGCCACCGGCGGCGGCATGGTCGCCGTCGACCTGGACACGCTGAAACAGCGGTGGCGGCTGGAGACGTCCGTGAGCCGGGGCTCCGCGCCGGTCGCCGACGCCCAGCACGTGTACTTCACCTCCGCCGACGGGCGGCTGCTCGCCGTGGACGCCCGCGTGGGCCGGCTCGTCGGACAGACGTCGATCCGGCTCGGCGCCCGCTCCGACCGGGTCGTGGCCCAGCTCCCGGCGCCCTCGGTGGCGGGCGGCCGCGTCTTCGCGAGCGCACCCGACGGCACGGTGTTCGCCGTGGCGGGGGGCGATCCGGCGGGGTGGTGAGCGGGGGCTCGTAGGCGGAGCGCTTCGGCTGGGCGGCGATTCGCGGGCGCCGGAGGTCGGCTGTTCGCGGGCAGCGACCGTCGGCTGCTCTCGGCCGGTGGCCGGAAACGGGCCGGGCCGGGCCGGGCCCGCGGTAACGCGGAAGGGGGCCGCTCCCCCGAGGAGCGGCCCCCTTCACGTGGACCTCGTGGCGGGCGTGGCCCGCGTACGGGGCGTCAGCCGAGCTTGGAGACGTCCCGTACGGCGCCCTTGTCCGCGCTCGTGGCCATCGCGGCGTAGGCGCGCAGCGCGGCGGAGACCTTGCGCTCACGGCCGACGGGCGCGTACACGCCGTTCAGCGCCTCGCGGCGGGCCGCCAGGTCGGCGTCGGAGACCAGCAGCTCGATCGAGCGGTTCGGGATGTCGATCCGGATGCGGTCCCCGTCCTGGACGAGGGCGATCGTGCCGCCGGACGCCGCCTCGGGCGAGGCGTGCCCGATGGACAGGCCCGAGGTGCCGCCGGAGAAGCGGCCGTCGGTGATCAGGGCGCAGGTCTTGCCCAGTCCGCGGCCCTTCAGGAAGGACGTCGGGTACAGCATCTCCTGCATGCCGGGGCCGCCCTTGGGACCCTCGTAGCGGATGACCACCACGTCGCCGTGCGTGATCTGCTTGTTGAGGATCTTCTCGACGGCCTGCTCCTGCGACTCGCAGACGACCGCCGGGCCCTCGAAGGTCCAGATCGACTCGTCGACGCCCGCCGTCTTCACGACGCAGCCGTCCACGGCCAGGTTCCCCTTGAGGACCGCCAGACCGCCGTCCTCGGAGTACGCGTGCTCCGCCGAGCGGATGCAGCCGTTCTCCGCGTCCTCGTCCAGGGCCTCCCAGCGCTCCGACTGGGAGAAGGCCTCGGCGGAGCGGACGCAGCCGGGGGCCGCGTGCCACAGCTCGACGGCCTTCGGCGACGGGGAGCCGCCGCGCACGTCCCACGTCTTCAGCCAGTCCGACAGCGAGGGGCTGTGCACCGAGTGCACGTCCTCGTTCAGGAGGCCGGCCCGGTGCAGCTCGCCCAGCAGGGCCGGGATGCCGCCCGCGCGGTGCACGTCCTCCATGTAGTACGTGCGGTCCTTGGCGACGTTCGGCGCGACCTTGGCGAGGCAGGGGACGCGGCGCGAGACCTCGTTGATCTCCTCCAGGCCGAAGGGGACGCCCGCCTCCTGGGCCGCGGCCAGCAGGTGCAGGATCGTGTTCGTCGAGCCGCCCATGGCGATGTCCAGCGCCATCGCGTTCTCGAAGGCGGCGAGGGTGGCGACGTTGCGCGGCAGGACCGACTCGTCGTCCTGCTCGTAGTAGCGGCGGGTCACGTCCATGACCGTGCGCGCGGCGTCCTCGTACAGGCCCTTGCGGGCGGTGTGCGTGGCGAGCACCGAGCCGTTGCCCGGCAGGGACAGGCCGATGGCCTCGGTGAGGCAGTTCATCGAGTTGGCGGTGAACATGCCGGAACAGGAGCCGCAGGTCGGGCAGGCGTTCTCCTCGATACGGAGGATGTCCTCGTCCGAGATCTTGTCGTTCACCGCGTCGGAGATCGCGTCGACCAGGTCGAGCGTGCGGACGGTGCCGTCGACCAGGGTCGCCCGGCCGGACTCCATCGGGCCGCCGGAGACGAAGACCGTCGGGATGTTCAGGCGCAGGGCGGCCATGAGCATGCCGGGGGTGATCTTGTCGCAGTTCGAGATGCAGATCAGGGCGTCGGCGCAGTGGGCCTCCACCATGTACTCGACGCTGTCCGCGATCAGGTCGCGGGACGGCAGCGAGTACAGCATGCCGCCGTGGCCCATCGCGATGCCGTCGTCCACCGCGATGGTGTTGAACTCCCGCGGGATGCCGCCCGCGGCCGTGATGGCCTCGCTGACGATCCGGCCGACCGGCTGGAGGTGCGTGTGGCCCGGCACGAACTCGGTGAACGAGTTGGCGACCGCGATGATCGGCTTCCGTCCGATGTCCGCGCCCGGTACACCGGAGGCACGCATAAGGGCGCGTGCGCCCGCCATGTTGCGGCCGTGGGTGACTGTGCGGGATCTCAGTTCGGGCATCGCCGCTCGCTCCTTCGGAGAGTAATGACTGCCGTCGAGCCTACGCCCGCGCTCCAGGATCCGGACGAGGTGTCCGAAATGCGGGACGGGTGTCTCGGGGGGCGGTTATGGGCGGACTCAGGCGTGCGGGCCGGGGACGCGGGAGCCCGGCGCTGCGTCAGGGGCCCGTGAGGTGGCTCTGCACCACCGGGGCGATCCTGGCGATGATCTGCTCCGGGTCCGCCGACGCCAGCGGCTCCACCTTGATCACGTATCGCAGCATCGCGACGCCGACGAGCTGCGCCGCCGCCAGTTCCGCCCGCAGCTCCGGGTCCGGGACCTCCAGTTGCCGGGCGATGCGGCGCAACAGCTGGGTGGAGATGAGGCGCCGGAAGACCGCCGCCGCGGACTCGTTGTTCACCGCGGAGCGGATGATCGCCAGGAGCGGCGTACGGGTCGCCGGGTTCTCCCAGATGCCGAGGACGAAGCGGGTCAGGCGCTCGCCGACGGCCTCCGGCGGGCCGTCCTCGACGGTGCTCGGCGCCTCCAGGGCGGGCGCGAAGGCGACCGCCACGGCCGCCTCGAAGACCTGCTCCTTGGTGCCGAAGTAGTGGTGCACCAGCGCGGGGTCCACGCCGGCCGTCTTGGCGATGCCCCGTACCGACGTCTTCTCGTAGCCCCGCTCGGAGAACTCCTCCCTCGCCGCGGCGAGGATGACCTCCCTCGTGGCCGGGGACGCCGCCGTCTCCGTACGGGAGGGGCGCCCGCGGCGGCGGGGGGCCGGGGCGGCCGCGGTCACGACCGGGGGACCCGGACCGCGGAGGCCAGGTGGAGGCGGGTGAAGGCGAGGGCCTCGGCGAGGTCGGCCTCGCGCTCCGCGCTGGACATGGCGCGGCGGGTGTTGACCTCGATGACGACGTGGCCGTCGAAGCCGGTGGTCGCGAGGCGCTCCAGCACCTCGGCGCAGGGCTGGGTCCCGCGGCCGGGGACCAGGTGCTCGTCCTTGTTGGAGCCGTTGCCGTCGGCGAGGTGGACGTGGCCGAGGCGGTCGCCCATGCGGTCGATCATCCGCACGGCGTCCGTGCGGGCCGTCGCGGTGTGGCTGAGGTCGATGGTGAAGTGACGGTAGTCCTCCTTCGTCACGTCCCAGTCGGGCGCGTACGCCAGCATCTCGCGGTCGCGGTAGCGCCAGGGGTACATGTTCTCGACCGCGAACCGGACGTCCGTCTCGTTCGCCATGCGCCAGATGCCGTCGACGAAGTCCTTCGCGTACTGGCGCTGCCAGCGGAAGGGCGGGTGGACGACCACGGTGCCGGCGCCGAGCTTCTCCGCGGCGGCCTGGGCGCGCTGGAGCTTCGTCCACGGGTCGGTGGACCAGACGCGCTGCGTGATCAGCAGGCAGGGGGCGTGGACGGCGAGGATCGGGATGCGGTGGTAGTCGCTGAGTCTGCGCAGCGACTCGATGTCCTGGCTGACGGGGTCCGTCCACACCATGACCTCGACACCGTCGTAGCCGAGGCGCGCGGCGATCTCGAAGGCCGTCGCCGTCGACTCCGGATACACGGAGGCCGTGGACAGCGCGACCTTCGCATCCGGGATGCGCACCACTGGTTCTGCCACGAGGGACAGGGTACGGGGCGCGCGCGGCCCGGGTGGGGGGCGGGGGCGGCCCGGACGGAGGGCGGGGGCGGTGTCCGGCCGGACTCCGGACCTCCCGTTCCCCGCCCCGGCCCGGGCCCGGGGGCCGGTGCGGGTATCGCGCCGGGCGCGGGAGGTGACGTCGGTCACCTCGGTGACTACGTGGGGGACATGTGGTCGAGGTGGCGGAGGATGACGCCCTCCCGGAGCGCCCAGGGACAGATGTCGACCGTCTCCACGCCGAACAGGTCCATCGTCGCCTCGGCCACCAGCGCCCCGGCGACGAGCTGTCCGGCCCGCCCCTCGGAGACCCCGGGCAGTTCGGCGCGCTCGGCGGCGGTCATCCCGGCGAGGCGGGGCACCCAGCCCTCCAGGGACTCCCGCTTCAGCTCGCGCTGCACGTGGAGCCCCTCGGCGGAGCGGGCGGCCCCGGCCAGGCGGGCCAGCTGCTTGAAGGTCTTGGACGTGGCGACCACGTGGTCCGGCGCCCCGAGCCGGGTGAACTCGCCGACGGACCGGGCGATCTGCGCCCGCACATGCCGGCGCAGCGACTTCACGGCGGCCGGGTCCGGCGGGTCCCCGGGCAGCCACCCGGCGGTCAGCCGCCCCGCGCCCAGCGGCAGCGACACCACCGTGTCGGGCTCCTCGTCCATCCCGAAGGCGATCTCCAGGGACCCGCCCCCGATGTCGAGGACGAGCAGCTTCCCCGCCGACCAGCCGAACCAGCGGCGGGCCGCGAGGAAGGTGAGCCGGGCCTCCTCCGCGCCGGTGAGGACCTGGAGCTCGACGCCGGTCTCGGTGTGCACGCGCGTCAGGACGTCGTCCGCGTTGCTCGCCTCGCGCACCGCCGAGGTCGCGAACGGCAGCAGGTCCTCGACGCCCTTGTCCTCGGCGGCCTGCATGGCCTCCTGGACGACGGATATCAGCCGGTCGACCCCCTCCGGGCCGATCGCGCCGTCCGCGTCGAGGAGTTGGGCGAGCCGCAGCTCCACCTTGTGCGAGTGCGCGGGCAGCGGGCGCGCGCCGGGGTGGGCGTCCACCACCAGCAGATGCACCGTGTTCGAACCCACGTCGAGGACACCGAGTCTCATGTACGGAACGCTACTGCCCGCCGTACGGGTGGCAGTCCCCGGAGCGGTCTCCGGCGACTTACCCTGGACGAGTGCCAAAGACGAAAAAGGCGAAGCCCGACAAATCCGCCAAGGATTCCGCGCAGGCGAAGGCGGCCAAGTCCCGGAAGTCCCCGAAGTCCCCGCGGGAAGAGGACGAACAGGGGCTCGACTTCGCCCGTGCCTGGGTGGAATTCCCGGATCCGGCCGACGACGAGCAGGTGTTCCGCTGTGACCTGACATGGCTGACCTCCCGTTGGAACTGCATCTTCGGGAGCGGCTGCCAGGGCATCCAGGCGGGCCGCGCGGACGACGGGTGCTGCACGCTGGGCGCGCACTTCTCCGACGAGGACGACGAGAAGCGCGTCGCGGGGTACGTGGCACGCCTCACGCCGGACATCTGGCAGCACCACGACGTCGGCACCACGACCGGCTGGGTGTCCGAGGACGAGGACGGCGAGCGCCAGACCCGGCCGTACAACGGCTCGTGCATCTTCCAGAACCGGCCCGGTTTCGAGGGCGGCATGGGCTGCTCGCTGCACATCCTGGCGCTCCGGGAGGGCCGCGAGCCGCTGGAGACCAAGCCGGACGTCTGCTGGCAGCTCCCCGTGCGCCGGACGTACGAGTGGATCGACCGGCCCGACGACACCCGCGTGCTCCAGGTGTCCATCGGCGAGTACGACCGCCGCGGCTGGGGTCCGGGCGGCCACGACCTGCACTGGTGGTGCACCTCGGCGACCTCCGCGCACGGCGCCGGGGACCCCGTCTACGTCTCGTACCGCCCGGAGCTCGTCGAGCTGATGGGCAAGGCCGGGTACGACCGGCTGGTCGAGCTCTGTGAGCAGCGCCTCGCCTCGCAGCTCCCCCTTCTCGCTCCGCACCCCGCGGACCCGGTGGGCTGAGTCCCGCCCCTACGAGGACGGGCTCGGCTCGCCGCTTCCGCTCGACGGCGACGGGCCCGGGTCCGGGCTCGCCGAGTCACTGGGCGACGGCGCCGGGTCGCTCGGGCTCGGGTCCCCCGGCGTCGGACGCGGGTCCGGGGGCGTCGGATCGCTCGGCCGGGGTCCCGGGTGGGACGGCGTCGGGTGGCTCGGGCGCGGATCCGGGTCGGACGGGCCCGCGTCGCCGTATCCGGAGATCGTGACCACCGCTCCGGCCGGGGCGATCGCCACCCGGGCGGTCCAGGAGCCGGCCGGCTCGCGCAGATGGTCGACGTACACCCTGAGCGTCAGCGACTCCCCCGGCCGGAGCGTCCCCGAGGACTGGCTCAGGTAGAGCCAGGGGGCTCCGGTGGCGGCCGACCACCGCACCGGCGAACTCCCGGACGCGGTCAGCGTGATGAGGGTCGTGTCGCCGGTGTTGCCGGCCGTCACCGCGAGCTGTCCCGCGCCCTTCTTGCCGCCCGTCTTCGCGCTGACGACCTCCACGGACACGTCGGAGGAGCCGTCGCCGCCGCCGAACCGGTCGTCGGGCCTGGTGCTGGCGTTGCCCGCGTTCTCGTAGCCGGTCTCGTCACTCCCGAGCCCGTCGGGGCCGTGCACCTCGCTCGCCGTGACCGGGCGGCCGTCCGCGCCCTCCCCGGTGAGCGGCGCCCCCCGGTAGGCGGCCCAGAGCGCGAGGACGGGCGCGGCGACGACCGTGGCGACCACCGTCGTCGTCACGGCGCGTGCCCGGAGCCGGTCCCGGCGCGCGGCGTGGTCCTTGGGGTCCATCGGGAAGCCGCGGCGGTCGAAGCGGGGGCCGTGGCTCCGCGCGCGCGGCACGTGTGCCATCGCCAGGTGCAGGCTCGCGCGCGGCGCCTCCAGGACGGGGAGCGCGGCGGGCGTGACGCTGGTCCCGGGCCAGGCGCCGGGGACCGCGCGCTCGGCGGTACGGCGGCAGCGCGGGCAGTCGTCGACGTGCCGGACGAGCTCGCGGCGCAGGGTGGCGCTCAGGACGAGCCGGTTGTCACCGGTGAGGCGGGCCACGCTCGGGCAGGCCCCGGTCTCCACCACGGCCAGCGCGGCGCGGGTGCGCTCCACCTCGCAGGCCGCGGCGGCGAGCAGCTCCCGCGCGGCGGCCAGGTCCATGCCGAGGACCGCGGCGACCTCGTGGGCGGCGAGCTGGTGCCGTACGGCCAGTTCGAGCGCCTCCCGCTGCTCCGGGGTGGTCCCGGCGGCCTCCGGCCAGGCGAGCAGGGCCAGTTCGCGGCGGCGCTGCTGCTGGACTTCCTCGGAGACGGCGGAGGCGCTCACCGCCTCGGCCGCGCGCCGGTCGGCGGCCTCCTTGTGAGCGCCGCCCCGCGAACCCCCGTCCTTGGGGGCCGCGCGCCGGCCGGCGGCGTGGGCCGCCTGCCGCCGGCGCCGGGTCTGGGCGAGCTTGCGCAGACAGGCCCAGCGCGCGAGCGCGTACAGCCAGGCCCTGCGGTCGTCCGCGGAGTCCGGCCCCCGTGCGCCCCGGCGCTCCGCCAGCACCAGGACGTCGCCCAGCGCCGCGGTCGCCGCGTCGTGGTCGCAGAGCACGGACAGGCAGTACGTGAACAGGCCGTCCAGATACGGCTCGTAGCGCGCGGGAGGGCGGTGCGGGAGGGTGCGGCTCGACGCGGCGCGGGGCACGGTCCCCCGCTTGCGCGCGTCTGGGTGCGCCCGGTGTGCGCCGGTGGTGTGCGTGGAGGTCTCCGGACTGCTGCTCATCACCCTCGCGACCGTAGGCGGCGAGTGGTGGCCCCTTCCTCCCCCTTGAGCACATTTAATCCGTACGGGTGAAACGATCCCTCATAAGGGGACAGCAGGCCCTCATCCCATGGCCCACACCCTCACGGGCGGCGATCAACGGCCCCGGCGCGGACCGCGCCGCCCGGACCGTCCGGCCGGACGAACGGGCCCGCGACGGCGTTCAGGCGGCATCCCGTCCAGGCCCCGCGCACCCGCCCCCCGCTCATGGCGTCCTCGCCGGAAAGGGGACTGTCGGTGGCCTCGGCTACGGTTCCCCTCATGGCTGCCCGTACGAAAACCGCGAAGGACCGGCCGTCCTACCGCTGCACCGAGTGCGGCTGGCAGACGGCCAAGTGGCTCGGCCGCTGCCCCGAGTGCCAGGCGTGGGGCACGGTCGAGGAGTACGGCGCCCCCGCGGTCCGGACGACGACACCGGGCCGGGTCACCACCTCCGCCGTCCCGATCGGACAGGTCGACGCCCGCCAGGCCACCGCGCGCAGCACCGGCGTTCCGGAGCTGGACCGCGTCCTCGGCGGCGGCCTGGTCCCCGGCGCGGTCGTCCTGGTCGCGGGCGAGCCGGGCGTCGGCAAGTCGACGCTGCTGCTGGACGTGGCGGCGAAGTCGGCGAGCGACGAGCACCGCACGCTGTACGTGACGGGTGAGGAGTCGGCGAGCCAGGTCCGGGCGCGCGCCGACCGGATCAAGGCGATCGACGACCACCTGTACCTGGCCGCGGAGACCGACCTGGCCGCGGTGCTGGGCCACTTGGACGCCGTGAAGCCGTCGCTGCTGATCCTCGACTCCGTGCAGACCGTCGCCTCGCCGGAGATCGACGGCGCCCCGGGCGGCATGGCCCAGGTCCGCGAGGTGGCGGGCGCCCTGATCCGCGCATCGAAGGACCGCGGGATGGCCACGCTGCTGGTGGGCCATGTCACCAAGGACGGCGCGATCGCGGGACCGCGCCTGCTGGAGCACCTCGTGGACGTGGTGCTGAGCTTCGAGGGCGACCGGCACGCGCGGCTGCGTCTCGTCCGGGGCGTGAAGAACCGCTACGGCACGACGGACGAGGTCGGCTGCTTCGAGCTGCACGACGAGGGCATCACGGGTCTGGCCGACCCGTCCGGGCTGTTCCTCACCCGCCGCGCCGAGCCGGTCCCGGGCACCTGTCTGACAGTGACGCTGGAGGGCCGCCGCCCGCTGGTCGCCGAGGTGCAGGCGCTGACCGTCGACTCGCAGATCCCCTCGCCCCGGCGCACCACGTCGGGCCTGGAGACCTCCCGGGTGTCGATGATGCTCGCCGTCCTGGAGCAGCGGGGCCGGATCACCGCCCTCGGAAAGCGGGACATCTACTCCGCGACGGTCGGCGGCGTGAAGCTCTCCGAGCCCGCGGCGGACCTGGCGATCGCGCTCGCGCTGGCCTCCGCGGCGAGTGACACCCCGCTGCCGAAGAACCTCGTCGCGATCGGCGAGGTGGGCCTCGCGGGCGAGGTCAGAAGGGTGACGGGCGTCCAGCGGCGCCTGGCCGAGGCGCACCGCCTGGGCTTCACGCACGCGCTCGTGCCGGCCGATCCGGGCAGGATTCCACCCGGTATGAAGGTGGTCGAGGTGGCCGACATGGGCGACGCCCTGCGCGTCCTTCCGCGCTCCCGTCGGAGAGAGGCCCCACGGGAGGACGAAGAGCGCCGGTAGACTTTGCCCAGGTCTCGCCCGTCCGTACGAACCGAGGGCGACCGGAAACCTGCGACCGGAGGAGTGCAGTGGCAGCCAACGACCGGGCAGCAGCTCCCGGAAAATCCGGTGGGAGCTCCGGTGCCGATGGCCTGATGCGCGCCTCACTGAGTGCCGTGGCACCCGGCACGGCACTGCGCGACGGGCTCGAGCGGATCCTCCGCGGCAACACCGGAGGACTCATCGTGCTCGGGTCCGACAAGACCGTCGAGGCGATGTGCACCGGTGGCTTCGTGCTGGACGTCGAGTTCACCGCGACGCGGCTGCGTGAGCTGTGCAAGCTCGACGGCGGCATCGTGCTCGACAAGGACATCACCAAGATCTTGCGGGCGGGCGTGCAGCTGGTGCCCGACCCGACGATCCCCACGGAGGAGACCGGCACCCGACACCGCACCGCCGACCGCGTGTCCAAGCAGGTCGGCTTCCCGGTCGTCTCGGTCTCCCAGTCGATGCGCCTGATCGCCCTGTACGTGGACGGCCAGCGCCGCGTCCTGGAGGACTCGGCGGCGATCCTGTCCCGCGCGAACCAGGCGCTCGCCACGCTGGAGCGCTACAAGCTCCGGCTGGACGAGGTCGCGGGCACGCTGTCCGCGCTGGAGATCGAGGACCTGGTCACCGTCCGGGACGTCTCGGCGGTGGCCCAGCGCCTGGAGATGGTGCGCCGGATCGCCACCGAGATCGCCGAGTACGTCGTCGAGCTGGGCACGGACGGGCGGCTTCTGGCGCTCCAGCTGGACGAGTTGATCGCCGGCGTGGAGCCCGAGCGCGAGCTGGTCGTCCGGGACTACGTGCCCGAGCCGACCGCCAAGCGCTCGCGCACGGTGGACGAGGCGCTCTTCGAGCTGGACGCGCTCTCGCACGCGGAGCTGCTGGAAATGCCGACGGTGGCGCGGGCGTTGGGCTACACCGGCTCCCCCGAGGCACTCGACTCCGCGGTGTCGCCGCGCGGTTTCCGGCTGCTGGCGAAGGTGCCCCGGCTGCCCGGCGCGATCATCGACCGGCTCGTGGAGCACTTCGGCGGCCTGCAGAAGCTGCTCGCCGCGAGCGTGGACGACCTTCAGACGGTCGACGGGGTCGGCGAGGCGCGGGCCCGCAGTGTCCGCGAGGGCCTCTCGCGTCTGGCGGAGTCCTCGATCCTGGAGCGGTACGTCTGAGGGTCCGTTTTCCCGCGAGACGACACCCAGGGGCCAAGAGGCCCCTGGGTTCTCCGTTTCCGCCGGTCCTCGGTCAGTCCTTCGCCAGCACGAACGACGTCTGGGCCTTCGCCAGGCCCGGCGCCTTCGCCTCCACGAGGTAGGTGCCGGCGGACGCCGATCCCGCCGGGGGCGTCGCGCACTCGGGGGCGCTCGCCTTGCGGTCCCACTCGACGGTGTGCGTCACGCGTCCGTCGGCGGGGACGCGGAAGAGGAGGCTGCCGGAGCCCTTGGGGCAGTCCTTCGAGGACCAGAAGGCGTCGTCGCTGCCCGCCTGAGTGATCGTCAGAACAGTGTTCTTCGGGCCGAGATCGACCTTGCAGTCACCGGTGGAGGTGTTCTTGGCGATCAGCTCGACGACGGGCTTGCGGCCGGGCGCGTAGGTGTTGTGGACGCTGCGCAGCGTCAACTTGACCGCCCCCGGGGTGCAGTTGGGGAGTCCGGAGCCGGCCGGGAGCTGTCCGCCCGAGCCGCCGCCGCCCTTGGACCCGTCGTCGGAGCCGCCGGCGGATCCCGCGGAACCCGTGCCGCCACCGGAGCCCGAGCCGCCGCCGTCCGCTCCGGAACCGTCGCCGCCGTCACCCGTGCCGCTCGACTCGTCGCGGCCGCCGGGGTGTTGGCTGATGGCGGGTCCGCCACTGGAGGGCCCCGGGGTGATCGAGGGCGCCGGGTTCTTGCCGTTGGAGCCGTCCCCGCTGCCGCCCCCGCCTCCGCCGCCGTTGGTCACCACCCACAGGACGAGCAGCGCCAACAGGCCGACCACGGACAGCAGAACGGCCCTCCGTCGCCAGTAGATGGAGGAGGGAAGCGGCCCGACCGGATTGCGCAGAGATCCCACGGCGCAAACTGTACGAGAGATCGCCGCCTTCCCCGGCCCCACATGCCGCCCGGCGCCGCAACTTTTACGGATCATCATTCCGGTGGGACGCCGTCCGCGCCGCGTCGCACCGGATCGGGGCGCCGATGATCGCGGGGAGTGACGAAGACGGGCCCGCGGACACGTTCCGTGATCTCGAACCCGGCGCGGTGACACGGGTGTCGGGGTGCCCTCGGATTCCGCGCGCGGTCCCCCGCCGACCGTGCCGAGCGGCCCGTCGCCGCCGGCCCGGCCGCGCCTCGGACGACGAAGGCCGGGGCACGTGGGGACCCCGTGCCGACGGACGCCCCGGGGCCGCCCCCGCCGACCCGCCCGCGTCGTCCCGGACCGGCCGCCGGCAGCACGGACGGGCCGGACGCGGACGCCTCTGCCGATCGTCAGGTCTTCCGACCCGCCCCGTGGCTGGCCGCGACCGGGCGCCCGCCCGTGGCAGGATCGGAGACGTCATGACTGCACCCACCTTGCCCACGCCCAGCACCCCGCCCGCCGCAGCGCCCGGCGCTCCCGGTGCATCCCTGCACGAGCCGGTCATCGACTGGTTCGACGAGCACGCCCGTGACCTGCCGTGGCGGCGCCCCGACGCCGGCCCCTGGGGCGTGATGGTCAGTGAGTTCATGTTGCAGCAGACGCCGGTGAACCGGGTGCTGCCCGTCTACGAGCAGTGGCTGGCCCGCTGGCCGCGCCCCGCCGACCTCGCCAAGGAGGCGCCCGGCGAGGCCGTCCGCGCCTGGGGCCGGCTCGGGTACCCCCGGCGCGCGCTGCGCCTGCACGGCGCCGCGGTCGCCATAACGGAACGGCACGGCGGCGACGTACCGGCGGAGCACGCCCAACTGCTGGCGCTGCCCGGCATCGGCGAGTACACGGCGGCGGCCGTGGCCTCGTTCGCGTACGGGCAGCGGCACGCCGTCCTGGACACGAACGTGCGGCGGGTCTTCGCCCGCGCGGTCACCGGCACCCAGTACCCGCCGAACGCCACGACCGCCGCCGAGCGCAAGCTCGCCCGCGCCCTGCTCCCCGAGGACGAGCGCACGGCCTCGCGCTGGGCCGCCGCCTCCATGGAGCTGGGCGCACTGGTGTGCACGGCGCGGAACGAGTCGTGCCACCGCTGCCCGATCGCCGCGCTGTGCGCCTGGCGGCTGGCCGGGAAGCCGGAGCACGAGGGACCGCCGCGCCGCGGTCAGACGTACGCGGGAACCGACCGTCAGGTCCGCGGGCGGCTGCTGGCCGTGCTGCGGGAGGCCCTGACCCCGGTGCCGCAGGCGGCGCTCGACCGGGTGTGGGAGGAGCCGGTGCAGCGCGCCCGCGCCCTGGACGGCCTCGTCGCCGACGGACTGGTCGAACCCCTGCCCGGCGGTCTCTACCGGCTGCCCCTCAGCTGACCGACAGCTCCCCCGCGGCCCCGTGACAGGCACCCGGCCGCCGAAATCACCCGCAACCCCGACAACTCGGCACCTCCGCTTACCCCTCTCCTACTTCCGTTACACAACCGACGTACAGCCGAGCGCTCGCCGCAGGCTGCCTCGGACAACCCCGTGACAACGCCTCCGTAGCTTCATTCCCGTACCGCGGGGACAGCGGCACACAGGCAACGGACAACCGGCAGCGGTTCGGGTCGGCAACGGGGATGGAGGCGGTCGGCATGGCGCAGGGAGAGGTGCTCGAGTTCGAGGAGTACGTCCGCACCCGGCAGGACGCGCTGCTGCGCAGTGCCCGCCGCCTGGTCCCCGACCCGGTCGACGCCCAGGACCTGCTCCAGACCGCGCTCGTGCGGACGTACGGCCGCTGGGACGGCATAGCGGACAAGCGGCTCGCCGACGCCTACCTGCGCCGCGTCATGATCAACACGCGTACCGAGTGGTGGCGGGCCCGCAAGCTCGAAGAGGTGCCGACCGAACAGCTTCCCGACGCGAGCGTGGACGACGCGACCGAGCAGCACGCGGACCGCGCCCTGCTGATGGACATCATGAAGGTGCTGGCTCCCAAGCAGCGCAGTGTCGTCGTGCTGCGACACTGGGAGCAGATGTCCACGGAGGAGACGGCCGCCGCGCTCGGCATGTCGGCCGGAACGGTCAAGAGCACGCTGCACCGGGCGCTGGCCCGGCTCCGTGAGGAGTTGGAGAGCCGGGACCGCGAGGAGCGCGGCGCCCGCGCGCTCGAACGTGAGGAGCGGGAGCGTTGCGCGGCCTAGGTTCAGGGGCCACCGGGCCCGGTGGGGCCCCCAAGGCGGTGATCACGGCGTCGGCCGTGTTCGCCGCCCTCGCCCTTTTCGCCTCGGCGTGCGCCACCGGAGGCACCGGCGCCCGGGACGAGGGTCCGGCGGGCTCCGACTCGGTGGCGAGCACCACCACCCCCGTCTCCACGCCGAGCAGGCGCAGCGGGCGCGTCGACGCGGTGCGGCTGGTGCGCGACGACCCGAAGGTCGCCGCCGCCGTCAAACGCGACCTGAAGCCGTGCGTCGCCGACGAGTACCCGGTCGACGTCTCCTACGGGAACCTGACCGGCGGATCCGCGGACGACATCGTGGTGAACGTGATGACCTGCGGCGACGCGGTCGGCATCGGCTCCTACGTGTACCGCGCGGAGGGCGGCGGCTACCGCAACGTCTTCCGCTCCGAGGAACCGCCGGTGTACGCCGAGATCGACCGGGGCGACCTGGTGGTCACCCAGCAGCTGTACGGGAAGGACGACCCGGTGTCGTACCCCTCCAGCGAAGAGGTGATCACCTACGGCTGGTCCGCAGGCCGTTTCGCCGTGGAGTCCCGGATCCACAACGACTACAGCAACGCGGTGGGCGGCGCCGACTCGCCCGCCCCCGACGCGAACTGAGAGCAGAGGGATGGCAGAGCAGACCCACGTCCTGTTCGTCGAGGACGACGACGTCATCCGCGAGGCCACGCAGCTCGCCCTGGAGCGCGACGGCTTCGCGGTCACCGCCATGCCCGACGGGCTCTCCGGACTGGAGGCCTTCCGCGCCGACCGGCCCGACATCGCGCTGCTCGACGTCATGGTGCCGGGTCTCGACGGGGTCAGCCTGTGCCGCCGTATCCGCGACGAGTCCACCGTGCCGGTGATCATGCTGTCGGCGCGGGCCGACTCGATCGACGTGGTGCTGGGCCTGGAGGCGGGCGCCGACGACTACGTCACCAAGCCCTTCGACGGTGCCGTCCTGGTGGCCCGGATCCGCGCGGTGCTGCGGCGCTTCGGGCACGCGAGCGGTCCCGCGGGGCCGGCCTCGGCCGAGCCGGGCCGGATCGACGGCGGGGTGCTGTCCTTCGGGGAGCTGGAGATCGACACCGAGGGCATGGAGGTGCGGCGGGACGGGCGGCCGGTGTCGCTCACCCCCACCGAGATGCGGCTGCTGCTGGAGTTCTCGGCGGCGCCCGGCACGGTCCTGTCCCGCGACAAGCTCCTGGAACGCGTGTGGGACTACGGATGGGGCGGTGACACGCGGGTGGTGGACGTCCACGTGCAGCGGCTGCGCGCGAAGATCGGCCAGGACCGGATCGAGACGGTCCGCGGCTTCGGCTACAAGTTGAAGGCCTGAGCAGCGGTATGCGGGGGACATGGCGACGCCTGGTCCGGGCCGGCACGGGGGCCGTCGGGAACAGGGACATCCGCACCGGCATCCGGTGGAAACTGAGCGCGGCGATCGCGCTGGTCGGCGCGCTGGTGGCGGTCGCGCTGAGCCTGGTCGTGCACAACGCGGCCCGCGTCTCGATGCTCGACAACTCGCGCGACCTCGCGGACGAGCGCATCCAGGTCGCGCAGCGCATGTACGAGTCGGGCCGCACCCAGTCCTTCGGCGTCGAGGTCGACGACCCGACCATCCCGCGGGATCTGCTGCTGAAGGTCGCCCAGGGGCGCCGCGCCACCTACGTGGCCGAGGGGCACAACGGCGTGCCGGACATCTGGGCGGCCGTACCGCTCAAGGACGGCCGGGTGCTGTCGCTGCACACGCGGTTCACCGACCGCAGCGCGACCGTGATGAAGGACCTCGACCAGGCGCTGCTCATCGGCTCCATCGCGGTGGTCTTCGGCGGCTGCGCCCTCGGTGTCCTCATCGGGGGCCAGCTCTCGCGCCGGCTGCGCAAGGCGGCGGCGGCCGCGAACCAGGTCGCCAGGGGGGACACGGACGTCCGGGTGCGGGACGCCATCGGCGGTGTCGTACGCGACGAGACCGACGATCTGGCGCGGGCGGTCGACGCCATGGCGGACGCGCTCCAGCAGCGCATCGAGGCCGAGCGCCGGGTGACCGCGGACATCGCGCACGAGCTGCGCACCCCGGTGACCGGGCTGCTGACGGCCGCCGAGCTGCTGCCCCCGGGCCGTCCCACGGAGCTGGTGCGGGACCGGGCGCAGGCCATGCGCACCCTGGTCGAGGACGTCCTGGAAGTCGCGCGGCTCGACGGGGCGTCGGAGCGGGCGGAGCTGCAGGACATCATGCTGGGCGAGTTCGTGTCCCGGCGGGTGGCCGCGAAGGACCCGGACATCGCGGTGCTCGTGGTGCACGAGTCGGTGGTGACCACCGATCCGCGGCGCCTGGAACGCGTGCTGTTCAACCTGCTGGCCAACGCGGCCCGGCACGGCAAGCCGCCGATCGAGGTGTCCGTCGAGGGGCGGGTCGTCCGCGTCCGCGACCACGGGCCCGGGTTCCCGGAGAAGCTCCTGCACGAGGGGCCGAGCCGCTTCCGCACCGGCAGCACCGACCGCGCGGGCCGCGGCCACGGTCTCGGCCTGACCATCGCCACCGGCCAGGCCCGGGTGCTCGGCGCCCGCCTGACCTTCCGCAACGTCCGCCCGGCCGGCGCCCCGCCCGAGGTGCCGGCCGAGGGCGCGGTGGCGGTCCTGTGGCTGCCGGAGCACGCGCCCACCAACACGGGCAGCTTCCCGATGCTGCCCATGCCGGGCGCCCGGGAGGGGTGACGGCCGGTCCGCCGACCATGCCGGGCGCCCCGGACGGGGGCCCGGTGTACGGACCTGCCGGGCGCCCGCGACGGTCGGGGGCCCGGTCCGCGGACAGGGAGAGGCCCCCGGGGCGGACAACGCCGGGGGCCTTCCCTGACCGGGGTGGACGTCGGCTCAGACGGCCTCTGCCACCGTCGGGGCCGCGCCGGCGGCATCCCCGTCCGCGTCCCCGGCCGGCTTCTGCGGCCCCGCCCCCTTGAGCGGGACCTCCTTCACGAACACCGCGGCGGCCAGCGCGACGATCGCCACGACCGAGCCGAGCAGGAACGCGGAATGCGTACCGGACGCCACCGCGTGCTGGTAGGCCTCGCGGGCGACGGCCGGCAGCTTGGCGAGGCTGGCCGCGTCCAGCTGGGCGGACTGCTCGGTCACCTTGGAGCCGATGGCACCGGCCCGCTCGCTCATCACGTCCTGCACCCGGTGGTTGAACAGCGCGCCCATGATCGCGACGCCGAACGACGAGCCGAGCGTACGGAACAGGGTGGTCGAGGAGGACGCGACGCCCATGTCCTTCATCTCGACGCTGTTCTGCGCGACCAGCATCGTGATCTGCATCAGGCAGCCCATGCCGGCGCCGAGGACCGCCATGTACAGACCGGAGGTCAGCCGGCTCGTGCCGGTGTCCATCTGCGCGAGCAGGAACAGCCCCACGGTCATCAGCACGCTGCCGACGATCGGGAAGACCTTGTACTTGCCGCTGTTGGTGGTGACCCGCCCGGCCACCATCGAGACGACGAGCATCGCGCCGAGCATGGGCAGGAGCAGCAGCCCCGAGTTGGTGGCGGAGGCGCCCTGCACCGACTGCTGGTAGAGCGGCAGGAAGAGCACGGCACCGAACATCACGAAGCCGGTGATGAAGCCGATGACCGACATCAGCGTGAAGTTGCGGCTGCGGAAGATGTGCAGGGGCACGATCGGCGCGGCGGCCTTGGTCTGCACGAACAGGAAGCCGACGAGCGCGGCGACACCGATCCCGATGAGCTCCATGATCCGGGCCGAGCCCCACGGGTACTCGCTGCCGCCCCAGGTGGTGACGAGCACGATGGCCGTGATGCCGAGCGCCAGCAGCCCGGCGCCCAGGTAGTCGATCCGGCTGTCGACCCGCTTCTTCGGCAGGTGCAGCACGGCGCTGACCGCGATCAGCGCGACGATGCCGAGCGGCAGGTTGATGTAGAAGGACCAGCGCCAGCCCCAGTGGTCGGTGATGGTGCCGCCGACGAGCGGTCCGGCGATCATGGCGAGCGCCATCACTCCGGCGATCATGCCCTGGTACTTGCCGCGCTCACGCGGCGGGATGAGGTCACCGATGATCGCCATGACGCCGACCATCAGGCCGCCGGCGCCGAGTCCCTGGATCGCCCGGAAGCCGATCAGCTGCCCCATGTCCTGGGCCATGCCGCTGAGCGCCGATCCGATCAGGAAGACCACGATCGAGGTCATGAAGACGCCCTTGCGCCCGTACATGTCGCCGAGCTTGCCCCAGATCGGGGTGGAGGCCGCGGTGGCGAGGGTGTAGCCGGTGACGACCCACGACAGGTGTTCGAGGCCGCCCAGCTCGCCCACGATCGTCGGCATGGCCGTGCCCACGATCATGTTGTCGAGCATCGCGAGCATCATCGCGATCAGCAGGGCGCCGAGGACGACCCGCACGCTGCGCGCCTGCGGGGCGTCCGGTGCCGCGTCCTGCGGTGGTTTTCCGGTCTGCACGACCGCTTCGGTGTTGTCCGCCATGGTGTCCACTCCCCTGAACCGGCCGTCCCCACGGTTTCGGCCGATCCCGCTCGATCTACTTACTTGCCGCCCGGCAAGTTCACTACACTGAGGAAAGTAGACCGCTAACTAGCCGGGCGTCAAGTAAGTTGGCAGTGGCTTTACCGGTCGGCCGTCGGTTAGGTTTTCGGGGAGCGCGAGGAGTACGAGGATGGGCGGCACCATGGACGGCACCAGGCGACGACGCCGCGGCGACACCCGCCAGCGCATCCAGGACGTGGCCCTCGAACTCTTCTCCGAGCAGGGCTACGAGAAGACGTCCCTGCGCGAGATCGCCGAGCACCTGGACGTCACCAAGGCGGCGCTCTACTACCACTTCAAGAGCAAGGAAGAGATCCTCATCAGCCTCTTCGAGGACCTGACGAGGCCCCTGGACGAGTTGATCGACTGGGGCAGGCAGCAGCCGCACTCGCTGGACACCAAGCAGGAGGTCCTGCGCCGTTACAGCCAGGCCCTCACCGGTGCCGCGCCGCTCTTCCGCTTCATGCAGGAGAACCAGGCGACGGTGCGCGAGCTGAGCATCGGCGAGACCTTCAAGGACCGGATGATGTCCATGCTCGACATCATCAAGGAGCCCGAGGCGGCGCTGCCCGACCAGGTCCGCTGCATCAGCGCGCTCTTCACGATGCACGCCGGGATGTTCGTCCTCAAGGACGTCGAAGGCGACCCCGAGGAGAAGCGCAAGGCCGTCCTCGAGGTCGCGATCGATCTGGTGACGCGGGCGCACGGCGCCGCCACGTCGTAGTCACGGGCGCCCCGGCACCTGTGGTGCCCCGGGCGCCCTCGACGGGCTCCGTCAGACGGTGACGCCCTTGCCGCGCAGGAAGCTGACCGGGTCGATGGCCGACCCGTAGTTCGCGGTCGTACGGATCTCGAAGTGCAGGTGGGGTCCGCTGGAGTTCCCGGTGTTGCCGGAGAGCGCTATGTGCTGACCGGTGGCGACGACCTGGCCGACCCGCACGTCGACGCGCGAGAGGTGCGCGTACTGCGAGTAGGTGCCGTTGCCGTGCCTGATGACGACGGCGTTGCCGTACGCGGGACCGTCGCCGGCGCCGTTGCCGCCGGTCTTGACGACGGTGCCGCCGTGAGCGGCGACGACCTCGGTGCCGGTCGGCACGGCGTAGTCCTGGCCGGAGTGCTTGTGCGACCACATGCCGCCGGCCTGGTTGAAGCTCGCGGAGAGCTTGTACTTCTTCACCGGGTCGACCCAGGACGCGGACTTCTTGGCGACGTTCTTCTTGGCGGCGGCCTTCTTGGCCGCGGCCGCCTTCTTGGTCTCCGCGGCCTTCTTGAACTTCGCGGCCGACTCGGCGGCGGCCTTGGCCTGGGCGGCGGCCTGGTTCTGCACCGCACTGGCCGTGGTGCCGGATGCGGCGGTGTCCAGCGTGGTGTCGGCGGCCGCGACCCCGGCGCCCAGAGCGACCGAGGCACCCAGCCCGACGGCCAGGGCGGCCGCCCGCATACGGAGCTGGGACGCACGGGAGTGACGGGGCGTGACGCGCTTCGACATGTAGACCTCTTCAAGACGGGGACGGGGCAGAAAAGAACACCCGGCGCACTGGCACCTGCCGGATGGACCACTCTTTGGTAACCCGCGCTCCCAGGAAGCCCCAAACCGCCCTTCTACGACCCAAGGCCGTAGTTCGCCTCAAAACTTTCAACTTCTTGACAGACCGTTCGCGGCCCTAAGAATCCGGTGCATTCCGGTCATGCGAGGAGGTTTATGCCCACTTCGCGGGCCCTGCGCCTCAGGAAACGCCGCCCGCACCGCCCCGCCCGACCACCCGGGGGTCGACCGTCCACCCCCATGGGCCAAAGGTCCCTTTTGCCCCTCCCGAGGCATCCACTAATCCGCCTAGTACCGGACATTTCGCCTGTGCGTCATGTCACCGGGGGGCAGGATCCGGACCCAGCCGAATGTGACGGGGGCTACGCCGCAGACCCGGGCGGAAGCGGGGTCCAGTGCCCTTCTCGGGGGGCGTGAGGGGGTGCGGGACTCCCCCGTCAGGCACCCGAAAACTACTATGTGCACGCGGGCGGGCGCGGTCCGTGGAGAGCCGGGCGTGGAAAGCCGGGCCGGCCAGGTGCCCGGACCGGTGGGGCGCAGACCGGCAGGCGCGCGGACCCGCAGGAGGCGAGTGAACCCCGCCGGAGCCATCCACGGACGCAAGGCCCCGTAAGCGCAGCCCCGCGGAGGCAGAGACCCGCTGGCTCAGGCCTGCCGGCCCGTAGGCGCAGCCCCTTGGACGCACAGACTCCGGACGCCTGGAGCCCCGGGACCAGGGACCCGTGGGCGTATGGCGCCGTGGGCGTACGACGCCGCGGACGATGAACCGAACCGCGGACAGCCAGCTGTCCAGTCGCCCTCCCCTCAGGCGCGCGGAACGCGGGCCGCCGGCGCGCGCATAGCCGTCGCGGGCGCACGAAAAGGGGCTGCCCCGGGACCGGAGTCCCGGGGCAGCCCCTTGGTGCGGCGAACCCGGAGGTTACGCGTCCTTGCTCAGGTTCGGACCGGCTCCGCCGGCGGCCTGCTCGATCGGCGGGACGTCGGGGAGCGCCGACTTCTCCTCACCCCGGAAGGTGAAGGTCTTGGCGTCGCCCTCGCCCTCCGTGTCCACGACCACGATGTGGCCCGGACGCAGCTCGCCGAAGAGGATCTTCTCGGACAGCGTGTCCTCGACCTCGCGCTGGATCGTGCGACGCAGCGGACGCGCGCCCAGCACCGGGTCGTAACCCTTCTTGGCGAGGAGCTCCTTCGCGGACTGGGAGAGCTCGATGCCCATGTCCCGGTCCTTGAGGCGCTCGTCCACCTTGCTGACCATCAGGTCGACGATCTGGAGGATGTCGCCCTGGGTGAGCTGCGGGAAGACGACGACGTCGTCGACACGGTTGAGGAACTCGGGCCGGAAGTGCTGCTTGAGCTCGTCCGAGACCTTGTTCTTCATGCGCTCGTAGTTGGTCTTCGTGTCACCCTGCGCCGCGAAGCCCAGGTTGAAGCCCTTCGAGATGTCCCGCGTGCCGAGGTTGGTCGTCATGATGATGACCGTGTTCTTGAAGTCCACGACCCGGCCCTGGGAGTCGGTCAGGCGACCGTCCTCCAGGATCTGCAGCAGCGAGTTGAAGATGTCCGGGTGGGCCTTCTCCACCTCGTCGAAGAGGACGACGGAGAACGGCTTGCGGCGGACCTTCTCGGTCAGCTGGCCGCCCTCTTCGTAGCCCACGTAGCCGGGGGGCGAACCGAAGAGACGCGAGACCGTGTGCTTCTCGCTGAACTCCGACATGTCGAGGGAGATCAGCGCGTCCTCGTCACCGAAGAGAAACTCGGCGAGCGCCTTGGACAGCTCCGTCTTACCGACACCGGACGGACCGGCGAAGATGAACGAACCACCCGGACGCTTCGGGTCCTTCAGACCGGCACGCGTACGGCGGATCGCCTTCGAGAGCGCCTTGACGGCGTCCTTCTGGCCGATGACCCGCTTGTGGAGCTCGTCCTCCATGCGCAGCAGACGCGAGGACTCCTCCTCGGTCAGCTTGAAGACCGGGATGCCGGTGGCGGTCGCGAGGACCTCGGCGATCAGCTCGCCGTCGACCTCGGCCACGACGTCCATGTCGCCGGCCTTCCACTCCTTCTCGCGCTTGGCCTTCGCCGCGAGGAGCTGCTTCTCCTTGTCCCGCAGGGAAGCGGCCTTCTCGAAGTCCTGCGAGTCGATCGCGGACTCCTTGTCCCGGCGGACGCCGGCGATCTTCTCGTCGAACTCGCGGAGGTCCGGCGGCGCCGTCATCCGACGGATGCGCATCCGGGAGCCCGCCTCGTCGATCAGGTCGATCGCCTTGTCGGGGAGGAACCGGTCCGAGATGTAGCGGTCCGCGAGCGTCGCGGCCTGGACCAGCGCCTCGTCCGTGATCGAGACGCGGTGGTGCGCCTCGTAGCGGTCGCGCAGGCCCTTGAGGATCTCGATGGTGTGCGGGAGGGAAGGCTCCGCCACCTGGATCGGCTGGAAGCGGCGCTCGAGGGCCGCGTCCTTCTCGAGGTGCTTGCGGTACTCGTCCAGGGTCGTGGCACCGATGGTCTGGAGCTCACCGCGGGCCAGCATCGGCTTCAGGATCGAGGCCGCGTCGATGGCGCCCTCGGCGGCACCCGCTCCGACGAGCGTGTGCAGCTCGTCGATGAACAGGATGATGTCGCCGCGGGTGCGGATCTCCTTGAGAACCTTCTTCAGGCGCTCCTCGAAGTCACCGCGGTAGCGGGAACCGGCGACCAGCGCGCCCAGGTCGAGGGTGTAGAGGTGCTTGTCCTTGAGGGTCTCGGGCACCTCGCCCTTGACGATGGCCTGCGCCAGCCCTTCGACGACGGCGGTCTTGCCGACGCCGGGCTCGCCGATGAGGACCGGGTTGTTCTTCGTACGGCGGGACAGCACCTGCATGACCCGCTCGATCTCCTTCTCGCGCCCGATGACCGGGTCGAGCTTGGACTCACGAGCGGCCTGGGTGAGGTTCCGGCCGAACTGGTCGAGGACCAGGGACGTGGAGGGCGTGCCCTCGGCAGGACCGCCGGCGGTGGCGGTCTCCTTGCCCTGGTAACCGGAGAGCAGCTGGATCACCTGCTGCCGCACCCGGTTGAGGTCTGCGCCCAGCTTGACCAGGACCTGGGCGGCGACGCCCTCGCCCTCACGGATCAGGCCGAGCAGGATGTGCTCCGTGCCGATGTAGTTGTGGCCCAGCTGAAGGGCCTCGCGGAGCGACAGCTCCAGGACCTTCTTGGCACGGGGGGTGAAGGGGATGTGCCCGGACGGGGCCTGCTGACCCTGCCCGATGATCTCCTCCACCTGCTGGCGGACCGCCTCGAGCGAAATCCCGAGGCTCTCCAGGGCCTTAGCGGCGACACCCTCACCCTCGTGGATCAGGCCCAGGAGGATGTGCTCGGTGCCGATGTAGTTGTGGTTGAGCATCCGGGCTTCTTCCTGAGCCAGGACGACAACCCGCCGCGCGCGGTCGGTGAACCTCTCGAACATCGTTAATCGCTCCTCAGAGCGGTCAGGCAGTAAGGGGACGCTCCCCTCCCTGTCCTTCCGCAGCTTAGTCCCGCAAGCGGGGACCGCTCATTCCAACTGCCGACACCGTCCTTGGCCTCCTGACCCCGAACGCCGACATCTGCCTCAACCCGATGGTGCGAGACGATGTTCCCGCAGGCCAGGCAGTTACCCCCACCATCAGTACGCCGATGGCGAACGTGAGACCGCCTTTCCTTGCGTGTCGCCCCCTCCCACTAGGGATGTCTTACCCGTACGCACGGACACTCCATGCCGCGCGCACCGGTTCCCTCCGCTATGGGCGAACACCCGCGCGCCGGTGGGGACCGACGCGCGCCCCCACTCCCGGCACCCTTCGCGTTCGCCCAAACACCCAGCGTAACTCCGGGGCTCTCCGAACGGTTGCTCCTGACATGGCTCCCACCGTTCCCCCTCCTCGCCGGCCGCCCGGGTCCGGCCGCGCCGGTGACCTCGCCGACCCGCTACGGCACTGGTACGAGAACGAACTGGGCTGGCGGACCGTGCCCGGACCGCCGACGGGACTGGTCACGGGGGTGCGCTTCGACGTCCTTGAGGTGCCGGCGGAGGCCGGGGCCGCGGCGCTGCGGCATCTGCGGCCGACGTCTCCGGTGGCCCTTCAGGGGGACCGGATGCGGCTGCTGGTGGCCGAGGGCAGCGCGGACGAGCTGCCGGGGCTGCTGGACTGGCTGGAGTGGGGCGCTCTGACGCTGGATCTCACAGCGATCGGCGCGGGCGGGCGCGTCGAGGCGCCGGTGCCGCCGGGAGGGGCCGGCGGCCGTCCGCCGGTCGGCGGGGGCGGTCCGCAGGGGGCCGCCGTGTGGCTGCGGCCCCCCGAGCCGGGGTGCGAGGTCGAACCCTCACTGCCGACACTGTCGGCCGTGGGGGGCGGTGGGGGCGCCCCCGATCTCGTACGAGTCGTGGACACGATGGCAACCCACTGCCACCGTGTCCGGCTGCGGCGCTCGCGCGCTCAGCCGTTGGCCTTCTCGTAGGCCTCGCGAATGGCTGCGGGAACTCGGCCACGGTCGTTGACGTCGTGCCCGTTCTCCTTCGCCCACGCGCGAATCTGCGCGGTGTCCTGGCTGCCGCCGGAAGTGGCGCGCGCCTTTCCGCGTCCGCCGGAAGTGCGGCCTCCGGTGCGACGGCCCCCCTTCACGTAGGGCTCGAGAAGGTCGCGAAGCTTGTCCGCATTGGCAGTCGTGAGATCGATCTCGTACGTCTTGCCGTCCAGCGCGAACGTCACGGTCTCGTCCGCCTCGCCACCGTCGAGGTCGTCGACAAGAAGGACCTGAACCTTCTGTGCCACCGGATTTCCTTTCATCGATAACCATGGGGCGGAGGGCCTGCGGCGTGCGCCGCTGTTTCGCGTCCCCTGTTATATGCAGTACTGCAGTACGTCGGAAAGCAAACCGCTTTTGCCGGAAAAACACAAACCCCTGGCGAGGACTCACAGCCCTGGGGTAGACCGGAAACGTGCGCGTTTCGGACATAGGGAACCCGGGCATGCCTGCCCGCCGGAATAGTCGGCGGCGATCACAGATGCAGAAGCATCCGGCTGTTGCCCAAGGTGTTCGGTTTCACTCGTTCGAGACCGAGGAACTCCGCCACGCCCTCGTCATAGGAACGCAGCAGCTCCGCGTAGACATCGGTGTCGACGGGCGTCTCACCGATCTCGGTGAAGCCGTGCTTGGCGAAGAAGTCGACTTCGAAGGTCAGACAGAAAACCCGGCGAACGCCGAGCCAGCGGGCGGTCTGCAGCAACTTCCCGAGCAGCTGATGACCCACGCCAAGCCCTCTGACCGTCGGGTTCACCGCGAGGGTGCGGACTTCCGCGAGGTCTTCCCACATCACGTGCAGCGCCCCGCAGCCCACCACCTCGGCGTTGTCATCGCGTTCCGCGACCCAGAACTCCTGGATGTCCTCGTAAAGCGTCACCGTCGCTTTGTCGAGCAGGATGCGGCGCTCCACGTACGAGTCGAGGAGGCTGCGCACCGCCTGGACATCGCTGGTCCTGGCCCGGCGGACGGTGATGGCTTTTGCGGTGGGTTCGGGATGCTCTGCTGGCATGGGCGGACGCTATCGCCCGGTGTCGTCCTGAGGCGCGGCGGGGTTCTCGTCCGGGCGCGCGGGGGTTTCCTCCGGCGTTTCGGCCGTTTCCGGGCCCTGGACGATCGCCACCGCGTTGCGCAGGGCGAGACGCTGTTCCTCGCTCATCATCCCGAAGAACGCCACGAGAGCGGCTGCCGGGTTGTCGCTCTGCGACCACGCGTCGTTCATCAGCGCCGCCGCGTAGGCGGCCCGTGTGGAGACGGCCTCATATCGATAGGCCCGGCCTTCGGCCTCGCGGCGCACCCAGCCCTTCTGATGGAGATTGTCCAAAACGGTCATCACCGTGGTGTACGCGATGGACCGTTCCTGCTGAAGGTCTTCCAGGACTTCTCGAACGGTCACCGGGCGGTTCCACTTCCACACCCGCGTCATGACCGCGTCTTCGAGTTCTCCCAATGGGCGAGGCACAGCCAGAACAATAGTGGGAGAAGTCGCCGATGGCCTGCCGGACGTGCGTCTTCTTCCGTAAACGGCAACAAAAAGGGCGTACGACTCGAAAATCACACGAGTCGTACGCCCTGGAGCGGGTGCGGTACGGGTGGTGTCTGAGGGGAGGCGGTGCCGGGACAGGAGGCCCGGCGGCTCAGGCCTCGAGGTCCCGGGAGGTCTGGCGGGCGCCCTCGGCGCGGGCGAGCGCCGCGTCGACCACGGCGTCCTCCTTGGCCTTGTTGGCCCCACCCTGGGTCTTCACGATCGTCACGATCAGCCCGATGAAGAACACGGCCATCACGACGGGGGGCACGAGCGCGGAGACGTAGTCCATGCCTCCAGAGTAGCTAGCCCGCCGCCAGTTCCTGCTGCGGGTCGGCCGTCGGCGGACCCGGTTTGCGCTTCGGCGGGAAGACCTCGCCGGGCGTGGGGATGGGGCGGTCGGGGCGCGGGCTCTTCACCGGGGTCTGCGGCCTGGGCTCCGCCGGTCTGCCGACCGGCTTCTTGGCGGGCTGTCCGGCGGCCTCGCGGGTGCGCCCGGTCCTCTGGGCGGCGAGGCCGCCCGGGAGGGCCAGGAGATGGCTGCGGGAGGCCGGCACGGTGGGCACGGTGCGGCCCGCGAGGCGGGCGCGCACGTCCTGCTCGGCGAGGACGCGGCAGCGGTCCAGGAGGACGGCGGCGGCCGGGGTGCCGCGGAGGGCGCGCAGAGCGGCCAGGTCGTCCGGGACCGGGCGGTAGCCGGCACCGAGGACGTCCTCCAGGAGGGCGAGGTAGCCGGTGGCGGTGCCGGGCAGGGCGGCCCGGTAACGGGCCAGGTCGGCCAGCAGGAAGGCCCGGAGCCTCTCCCCCTCGCGGGTCGCCTCGTCGAGCGACTCGGCGAGACGGAGACAGTCCTGGACGTCCTCGGCCGAGGCCGGACCGGGGTGGAGGGCGAGGGCGAGAGCACGGCGGAGCACACGCAGCTCCTCCGTACCGAACGCCATGCCGCCTCGGGATCCATATGGCGTGGGCATGCGGCGACGATACGCGCTAATCAGACAAAATTCGCATACCGGGCGTTTGTGGCGTGGGGCTTTCGGGTGGTCCGGCGGGCGTCGGGACGCCGTCCGGTCCCGGGCGTCGGGCGCTGCCCTGTCCGGTGGGCGGCGGGGGCTGTCCGCCGGTGGGTGGGGCGGGCCGGCGTGCGGTGACGGGTGCGCCCGCCCGGGCTGTGCTCCTGGGCGGGCGCCACGCATGTCGAGCGTCCCGGGTGGTTCAGGTGCGGGAGACGTTTCTTTCGTAGACCAGGCGGAGGCCGATCAGCGTGAGCCAGGGCTCGTGCTCGTCGATGACCGAGGACTCCCCGAGGACCATCGGCGCCAGCCCGCCCGTCGCGATGACGGTGACGTCGTCCGGGTCGTCGGCCAGCTCCCGTGCCATCCGGCTGACGACCCCGTCGACCTGGCCGGCGAAGCCGTAGATGATGCCGGACTGCATCGCCTCGACCGTGTTCTTGCCGATCACCGCGCGCGGCCGGGCCACCTCGATCTTGCGGAGCTGCGCGCCCTTGACGCCGAGGGCGTCGACGGAGATCTCGATGCCGGGGGCGATGACACCGCCCACGTACTCCCCGCGCGCACTGACCGCGTCGAACGTCGTCGCCGTGCCGAAGTCGACGACGATCGCCGGGCCGCCGTAGAGCTCGACGGCCGCGACCGAGTTGATGATGCGGTCCGCGCCGACCTCCTTGGGGTGGTCGGTCAGGATCGGCACGCCGGTCTTGACGCCGGGCTCCACGAGGACCGCGGGGACGTCGCCGTAGTACCGGCGGGTCACCTCGCGCAGCTCGTGCAGGACCGACGGGACGGTGGCGCAGATCGCGATGCCGTCGATGCCGTCGCCGAGCTCCTCTCCGAGCAGCGGGTGCATGCCCATCAGCCCCTGGAGGAGCACGGCCAGCTCGTCGGCGGTGCGGCGGGCGTCCGTCGAGATGCGCCAGTGCTCGACGATCTCCTCGCCGTCGAAGAGGCCGAGGACGGTGTGGGTGTTGCCGACGTCGATCGTCAGGAGCATCGGTCCTACTCCGCCTCGTCCGTCGACGCCTCGCGCAGGTCGAGGCCGATGTCCAGGATGGGCGCGGAGTGGGTGAGGGCGCCCACCGCCAGGTAGTCGACGCCCGTCTTGGCGTAGACCTCCGCGTTGCCGAGGGTGAGGCGGCCGGACGCCTCCAGGAGCGCGCGGCCCTTGACGAGCGTCACGGCCTCCTCGCATTCGGCGGGCGTGAAGTTGTCCAGGAGGATCAGGTCCGCGCCCGCGTCCACCACCTCGCGCAGCTGGTGCAGGGTGTCCACCTCGACCTCGATCGGCAGCTCCGGGAACGCCTCGCGGACGGCCTCGAAGGCCTGCGCCACGCCGCCCGCGGCGACCACGTGGTTGTCCTTGACGAGGGCCGCGTCGGAGAGCGACATGCGGTGGTTGACACCGCCGCCCATCCGTACGGCGAACTTCTCCAGGGAGCGCAGTCCCGGCGTCGTCTTGCGGGTGTCGCGCACGCGCGTGCCGGTGCCCTCCAGGGCGTCGGCCCACGCGCGCGTGGCGGTCGCGATGCCGGACAGCCGGCACAGCAGGTTGAGCGCGCTGCGCTCGGCCGTGAGGATGTCGCGGGTGCGGGTGGTGACGCTGAGGAGCTTCTGGCCGGCCTCGACGCGGTCGCCGTCCAGGACGTGCCGCTCGACCTCGAACTCGTCGGTGCAGACGACCGAGACGACGGCCTCGGCGACCCGCAGGCCCGCCACGACGCCGGCCTCCCGGGCGGTGAAGTCGGCGGTGGAGACCGCGTCCTCGGGGATGGTCGCGACGGTCGTCACGTCCACGCCGTGGTCGAGGTCCTCCTCGATGGCCAGGTGCGCGATGTCCTCGACCTCCACGGGGTCGAGCCCCGCGTCGGCCAGGAGCTGGGCGAGGGCGGGGTCGAGCCCGCACTCCAGGTACTCCTCGTCCGTGTCGGCGGCGCAGCCGCAGCCGTCGCCGCAGCCGCCGCTCCGGGCGAGGGGAAGGTCGGGGGTGCTCACTTCGGTCACTGCTCCTGGGGACGGGGCGACGGCTGGGGCGTGGAGGTTCCCGTGGTCCGGGCGGGGCCGGAGTCCTCGGGGAGGGTCGGGGGGAAGTCTGCGGTGTCGGTGGTGCGCACGGCGAGTGTCCGGTCGGGATTCAGCCGTACGACGATGTGGCGCCGCCAGTCCGTGTCGTCCCGGTCGGCGTGGTCCTCGCGCCAGTGGCAGCCGCGGGTCTCCTCGCGCTGGAGGGCGGCGGCGACCAGCACCCGGGCGACGCACAGGAGGTTGGTGGACTCCCAGGTGTCGACGCCCGGCTCGGACGTCTTGCCGTTCTCGTCGAGTGCGTCGCGGGCGTCCGCGTGCAGGCGCTGGAGGCGGTCGGCCGCGCCGGCCAGGGAAGCGGCGGAGCGCAGGACGCCCGCGCCGTCGGTCATGATCCGCTGGATGGCGAAGCGGGCCTCGGGGGCGAGCAGCGGGTGCGCGGGCTTCTCGGGGTGCGGGACGGGCGCCGGCACGCGCGCGTGGAGGTGCTCCTGCGCGTGCCGCGCGGCGATGTCGGCCGCGATCCGCTCGGCGTAGACCAGGCCCTCCAGCAGGGAGTTGGAGGCGAGCCGGTTGGCGCCGTGGACGCCGGTGCAGGCGACCTCGCCGCACGCGTACAGCCCGGGGACGGTCGTACGGCCGTGGTGGTCGGTGCGGACGCCTCCGGACGCGTAGTGCGCGGCCGGGGCGACGGGGACGGGCTCGGTGACCGGGTCGATGCCGTGGGCGCGGCAGGCGGCCAGGATGGTCGGGAAGCGGTGCTCCCACATGTCGGCGCCGAAGTGTCGGGCGTCGAGGTACATGTGCTCGGCGTCCTGCTCCAGCATGCGGCGCATGATGCCCTTGGCGACGATGTCCCGGGGTGCCAGCTCGGCCAGCTCGTGCTGCCCGACCATGAAGCGCACCCCGTCGGCGTCGACCAGGTGGGCGCCCTCGCCGCGGACCGCCTCGGAGACCAGCGGCTGCTGGCCCTCCGCGTCCGGGCCGAGGAAGAGCACGGTCGGGTGGAACTGGACGAATTCGAGATCGCTGACCTCGGCGCCCGCGCGCAGGGCGAGCGCCACCCCGTCGCCCGTGGACACGGAGGGGTTGGTGGTGGCCGAGAAGACCTGCCCCATGCCGCCGGTCGCGAGGACCACGGCGGGGGCGTGGACGGCGCCCACGCCGTCGTGCTGGCCCTCTCCCATGACGTGCAGGGTGACGCCGGCGGTACGGCCGTCGGCGTCCGTGAGCAGGTCCAGGACCAGCGCGTTCTCCACGGTGCGCAGGCCACGCGCGCGGACGGCGTCGACGAGGGCGCGGGAGATCTCGGCGCCGGTGGCGTCGCCTCCCGCGTGCGCGATGCGGCGCCGGTGGTGGCCGCCCTCGCGGGTCAGCTCCAGGGCGCCCTCGGCGGACTCGTCGAAGTGCGCGCCGGTCGCGATCAGCCGGCGTACGGCGTCGGGGCCCTCCGTGACGAGGATGCGCACGGCTTCCTCGTCGCACAGGCCGGCGCCCGCCACGAGCGTGTCGTCCAGGTGCTGTTCGGGGGTGTCGCCCTCGCCGAGGGCCGCGGCGATGCCGCCCTGCGCCCAGCGGGTGGAGCCGTCGTCCAGGCGGGCCTTGGTGACGACGACCGTGCGCAGGCCCGCGGCCTCGCAGCGGAGGGCCGCGGTGAGTCCCGCGACGCCGGAGCCGACCACGACGACGTCGGCGTCGACGGACCAGCCGGGGGCGGGGGCGTGCAGGCGTATGCCAGTACCTGTGCCGGTCACGAGGCGGCTCCGAAGGTGAGGGGGATGTTGTCGATCAGCCGGGTCGTCCCGACCCGGGCGGCGACGGCGAGGACCGCCTCGCCGGTGAAGTCGTCCGCGATCTCGGTGAAGTCCGACGGATCGACCAGTGCCAGGTAGTCCAGGGCGAGCGGCGGATCCAGGCGGGCGGCGTCGTCCAGGACGAGACGGGCGGCGGCGCGCACGGCGGCCGGGCCCGAGACGCCCGCGGGGGCGGCCTTGGCGACGGCGTGCGCGTCGGCGGCGGCGCGGGACTCCCCGAGGGCGCTGAGGGCCTCGGCACGCGCACGCGTGGCGGGCACCTCCCGGGCCCTGGCCCGCAGTGCCTCCTGGGCGGCGTGCCGGTCGCGGCCCGCGAACAGGGCCTGGGACAGCGCGAGCGCCGTGCGGCGTTCGTCGGCGGAGAGGTAGCGGTTGCGGCTGGAGAGGGCGAGCCCGTCCTCCTCGCGCACGGTGGGCACGCCGACGATCTCCACGCCGAAGTTCAGGTCGCGCACCATGCGGCGGATCAGGGCGAGCTGCTGGGCGTCCTTCTGCCCGTAGAGCGCCACGTCGGGCCGGGTCAGGTGCAGCAGCTTGGCGACGACGGTGAGCATGCCGTCGAAGTGCCCGGGCCGTACGGCGCCCTCCAGGAGGCCGCCCATGGGGCCGGCGCTGACGCGGACCTGGGGTTCGCCGCCCGGGTAGACCTCGTCCACGGAGGGGGCGAACACGACGTCCGCGCCCGCCAGCCCGGCGATCTTGACGTCGGCGTCGAGGGTGCGCGGGTAGCGGTCGAGGTCCTCGCCGGCGCCGAACTGGAGCGGGTTCACGAAGACCGTCACGACCACCTCGCCCCGGTCGCCCGCGAGCTCCCGGGCGGCGCGGACCAGCGTGGCGTGGCCCTCGTGCAGGGCGCCCATGGTCATCACGACGGCGCGCCGGCCGTCGCGGGCACGCGCGTGCAGCTCGTCCGCGGTGCGCAGCAGGGCGGGGGTCATCGGGTGCTCCCGTCGGTGCGCGGGACAACAGGCGTGGTCATCGGTCGCTCCCGTCGTCGGGCAGGGTCGCACCGTCGGCGAGTACCCCGAGAAGGTCCTCGGCGAGTTCCGGCTTCAGCAGTCCGTGGGCGAGGGCGCGGTCGGCGGTCGCGCGGGCCATCGCCAGATAGCCGGCGACGGTCTGCGGGGCGTGCCTGCGCAACTCGGCGACGTGCGCCGCGACGGTGCCCGCGTCGCCGCGCGCCACCGGGCCGGTGAGGGCCGCGTCGCCGGACCTGAGGGCGTTGTCCAGCGCGGCGCCGAGCAGCGGGCCGAGCATGCGGTCGGGGGCCTCGACGCCCGCCGTGCGCAGCAGCTCCATGGACTCGGCGACCAGCGTCACCAGGTGGTTCGCGCCGAGGGCGAGGGCCGCGTGGTAGAGCGGCCGGCTCTCCTCGGCGATCCATTCCGGCTCGCCGCCCATCTCGATCACCAGCGCCTCGGCCGCCAGGCGCAGCTCCTCGGGCGCGGTCACGCCGAAGGAGCAGCCGGCCAGCCGCTGGACGTCCACGGGGGTGCCGGTGAACGTCATCGCGGGGTGCAGCGCGAGGGGCAGCGCGCCCGCGCGCAGCGCCGGGTCAAGCACCCGTGCGCCGTACCGCCCGGAGGTGTGGACGAGGAGCTGGCCGGGGCGGACGGCCCCGGTCTCGGCGAGTCCCTCGACGAGGCCGGGCAGGGCGTCGTCCGGGACGGTCAGCAGGACCAGGTCGGCGCGCTCCATGACCTGGGCCGGCGTCACCAGGGGCACGTCGGGCAGCATCCTGGCGGCGCGCCGTACGGAGGCGTCGGACACCCCGGAGACGGCCACCGGGCGGTGTCCGGCGAGCTGGAGGGACGCGGCCAGCGCGGGACCGACGCGACCGGCGCCGACGACGCCGACGGTGAGCCGCGCGGGGCGGTCCTTCGGCTCTGGCTGTTGGAATGTACTCACTCGACGGCGGCCTTCCCGTTCCAGTCCGCTCGGGGTACCGGACGATTTCTCGTCATGTTAACGCGATTGGTTCGAGGCCCGTTCGGTTGTCCACAGGCTGTGGGTTTCCGCGGGCCCCTGGCGGCGTAAAACCCGTGTGCCCGTACCGGCCGCCCCGGGAGATGATCCGGGGATGAGCGACACGGCGGAGCACGGCGAGGAGCGGGACGGCGCGCGGGCGGCGGAGCAGGGCCCCGGGGCGGCGCGGGAGCACGGCCCGGAGTCCGGGGCGGCCGCGGCGGAGCGGCGGCGCGAGCGGCGGACGGCCGCCTACCGGGGCGCCCGGCGCCTGCTGGCCCGTTCCGGCCACCGGGCGACGCTGCGGGAGCGGCTGGCGGTCCTGGACGGCGCGGCGGACCTGTACGACCTGGACGCCCCGGTGGACGTCTACGGGAACGGCATCGTGGAGGCCCTGGAGGAGCGGGTCGCCGGCCTGCTCGGCACGGAGACCGCCGCCTACTTCCCCACCGGCACGATGGCGCAGCAGGTGGCGCTGCGCTGCTGGGCCGCCCGCACCGGGAACCCGGTCGTCGCCCTGCACCCGCTGTCCCATCCCGAGGTGCACGAGCGGAACGCGTTCAGCGCGGTCAGCGGGCTGCGCACGGTGCGCGTCACGGACGAGCCACGGCTGCCGACCGCCGAGGAGATCCGCGACTTCGAGGAGCCCTTCGGAGCGCTGATGCTCGAACTGCCCCTCCGGGACGCCGGTTTCGTCCTGCCCACCTGGGAGGAGCTCTCCGAGGTGGTGGAGGCGGCGCGGGAACGGGACGCGGTGGTCCACTTCGACGGGGCGCGGCTGTGGGAGTGCACCCCGCACTTCGGGCGCCCCCTGGCCGAGATCGCGGGCCTCGCGGACAGCGTCTACGTGTCGTTCTACAAGTCGCTCGACGGGTACAGCGGCGCGGCGCTGGCCGGCCCGCGCTCCCTGGTCGACGAGGCGAGGACCTGGCGCCACCGCTACGGCGGCATGGTCGTCCAGCAGTTCCCCGCGGTGCTGTCCGCGCTCGCCGGGCTGGAGCGCGAGCTGCCCCGGCTGCCGGAGTACGTGGCCCACGCGCGCGTGATCGCCGCCGCCCTGCGCGAGGGGTTCGCGGCGGCCGGGATGCCGTGGGCGCGCGTCCACCCCGAGGTGCCGCACACCCACGACTTCCAGGTCTGGCTGCCGTACGACCCGGACGTGCTGGAGGACACGGCCGCCGCACAGGCCGAGGAGACGGGCACCTACCTGTTCGTCAGCCCGTGGGCCCGCGGCGGGCCGGGGGTGTCATACACCGAGGTGGCCGTACGGTCCTCGGGGCTCGACTGGACGGCCGACGAGGCCCGGAAGGCCGCCGGGGACTTCGCGGCACGGCTGCCGGACCTCCGGTAGGGGGCCCGCCGCCCGGTCCCGCCGGCGCCGTCCGCGCCCCGGTCCCACGTCAGCGGCCGGGGAGCGGTCCGCCCCGGAACCACCGGCGCACGGCCTCCCGCGGCCGGCCCCGCGCGGGGCGCCCCGCCACGACGGCGCGGAACCGCCGCAGGTCGCGCAGCTCCCGCACGGTCCGCCGGTCGTTCGCACCGGGTGCGGGCGGGCCGGGCTCGCCGTGCTGCCGGGCCCGCCAGGTGTCTGGGTGACGCTCATGGCGGATCGCCTCCTCGGGGCGGACGGGGAGCGGAGGAGAACGGGCGGGCCGCGAGCCCAGGGTGACCCCGGCACCTCCGTGAACCGGTGTTCCGGCGCTCCGGGTACTCCGGTCCTCCGGCGCCCTCGTGGACCGGTGCTCCCAGCGTGCGCCCGCTTCCGGCGCCTGTCCCCCGATTGACGGCCGGCGTCGACCGGGAACGGCGTTGTCAGTGGCGCGGTGCACCATGAGGGCATGAGCGTGAGCATCGAGGTCAGCGGGCTGCGGCGGGAGCGGGTCGCCTTCGTGCCGTCCCCGCTGGCCGAGCTCGGGATGGCGCTGCACGCCCTGTCCGAGCCCGGTCACCACCCGGGGCTTCAGGCCTGGGCGACCACCGTGACCGCGGGCCTCGACCCGCACCTCGCCGACCGCATGTGCGAGGCCGACTTCCTGTGGCGTACGACGTTCTCGGACCTCTTCCTGCCCTCGGCCGGCATCCCCGGCGGTTTCACGCTGCCCGGGGCCACGCTCGCCGAGGACCTGGACCTGCTGGACAAGCTGGACGACGAGCAGTTCGTGGCCGCCGCGCTGGAGTTCACCGGTGCCCTGGCGTACGACGCTCCCGGGCCCGGCACGCTCTCGGACCCCGGGCTGCGCGCGCGTGCCCTGGACCTGGCCGCGTCCCGCGGGCCGCGCCAGGTGCGGTTCGCCCGGCGGCTGCTGGAGGACCCGCCGGGCGTGCGCACCTGGCTGCGGCAGTTCCTGGAGGACTGCGACGAGGCGTTCTTCGCCGAGGCGTGGTCGCGGCTGCGCCACCAGCTCGCGGTGGACGCCCGGCACAAGACGGACCTGTTCCGGCGCAGGGGCCTGGCCGAGGCGCTCGCCTCGGTCTCCTCCGCCGTGACTTTGGACGAGTCCGCCGGGCGGATCGTCGTGGACAAGCTGGCCGACGGTCACACGGCCACGGCCGACAGCGGCCTGCTGCTCGTGCCCACCACCCTCGGCTGGCCGCACCTGATGGTCCTGCACCGCTACGGCTGGCAGCCGGTGCTGCACTACCCGGTCGGCTCCGCCGAGCTGGCCGCCCCGCCCTCGGTCGAGCAGCTGACCCTGCGGATGACGGCCCTGTCCCACCCGGTCCGGATGCGGATCTGCCGTCACCTGGCCCGCAGCGCCTACACCACGGGCGAGCTGGCGCAGGTGCACGGCATGACGGCCCCCGAGATATCCCGGCACCTCGGTGTCCTCAAGAAGGCCGGCCTGCTCACCACGCGCCGCCGCGGCCGGTACGTCCTGCACCAGCTGGACGTCACGGCGGTCGCGCGCTTGGGAAGCGACTTCCTGGAGGGCATCCTGCGC
Organism: Streptomyces sp. NPDC054842; assembly: GCF_053611025.1. Lineage (NCBI taxonomy): Bacteria > Bacillati > Actinomycetota > Actinomycetes > Kitasatosporales > Streptomycetaceae > Streptomyces > Streptomyces sp. NPDC054842. The sequence goes on along the minus strand of NZ_JBSGZN010000004.1, from coordinate 202,387 downwards.
TAGCCCCTACAGCGCGTCCTGGGCTGGTCCCCGAGCGTCCTGCGCGTCCTGCGTCAGCCCCTGCGCGTCCCGGGCTGGTCCCGACGCGCTTACCGGGCTGGTCGCGGCGCGCGTTGCCGGGCTGGTCCCGACGCGCTGCCCCGGGCTGGTCCCCGCGCGCGTCCCCGGCCCGGGCGCATCCGGCGGCGCCTGTCGTCCGGCGCACGCCGAACCGCCTCCGCCCGCCCGGACCGGGCGCCCGCCGAACCACCGCCGCGGCCTCAGTCGAAGCGGATGTGCCTCACGCCGGTCCACGCCCGGCGCAGCCGCCCCCGCAGCGCGCCGTCCCGGTTCGGCGCGAGGGTCAGCCCGGCCAGCACGGCGATGCGCTCGGCGGTCCTCACGACCGTCGTGTGGTCGGTCCACAGGTGCTCGGCGAACTCCGGCTCACGCAGCCGCTCCAGGCAGTGGTCGAGCCGCTCCACCGCCCAGCTCTCCCGGCGCAGCGGGGCGTCCTTCCCGGCCACGTACCGGAGCAGGCGGCCGAAGCCGCGCTCGCGCAGTCGCGCCAGTACGGTCTCCCGCTCGGCGAGGAGGGTGAAGTGCCGTACGTCGTGGCCCAGTTCGCGCAGCCGCCCGACGGTCTCGTCGAAGAAGCGGGGCTCGGTGACCGTCATGGGGGCGATCACGACACCGTCGTGCCCGGTCAGGGCGAGGTCGAGCACCTCGACCACCCCCTGCCGCCACGACGTCAACTCCTGGAAGTCACCGCGGAGTTCGGGCGGGAGCATCCGGCGCAGACCGAAGCCGGCGTGTTCCGGGTCGCAGATGACGGAGCCGGGCAGCCGCCGCCGGATCTCGTGTGCGGTCTGTGTCTTGCCGCCCCCGAAAGGGCCGTTGATCCACAGGAGCATGCGCAGACCCTAGTGGCCGCCGGTCACACGCCGGTCACGCCCCCGGTCAGCCGTGCCCGCCCGCCCGTACGAGCCCCGTCTCGTAGGCGAGGACGACGACCTGCACGCGGTCGCGCAGCCCCAACTTGGTGAGGATGCGCCCCACATGCGTCTTGACGGTCGCCTCGGACAGGACGAGCCGGGCGGCGATCTCGCCGTTCGACAGTCCCTGCGCGACCAGCACCATCACCTCGCGCTCGCGGTCGGTGAGCCGCTCCAGCTCCTTGTGCTGGGGCTGCTTGCCGGCGTGGGGCAGCATCGGCGCGAACCGGTCGAGCAGGCGCCGGGTGGTCGAGGGGGCGACCACGGCGTCTCCGCTGTGCACGGAGCGGATGGCGGTCAGCAGCTCGCCCGGCGGCACGTCCTTGAGCATGAAGCCGGAGGCGCCCGCCTTCAGCCCGGAGAACGCGTACTCGTCGAGGTCGAAGGTGGTCAGGATCAGCACCTTCGGCGGCTCGGCCTGGGAGCAGATGCGGCGGGTCGTCTCGACGCCGTCCAGCTTCGGCATGCGCACGTCCATCAGCACCACGTCGACCTCGGTGCCGCGCAGCACCTCCAGGGCCTCGACGCCGTCGCCCGCCTCGGCCACGACCTCCATGTCCGGCTGGGCGGCGAGCACCATCCGGAAGCCGGTGCGCAGCAGCACCTGGTCGTCGACGAGCATCACGCGGATCGCCATCGGGGGTCCCTTTCAGAGTCGTACAGGGGGTGCGGGAGTCGGCGGGCCGGGCGGCCACGGACCGCGGGGTCGGACGCGTACCAGTGTCTCGGTGAGCGTGCGTACAGGTGTCAGTGGGCCGCCTTGAGCGGCAGCAGGGCGCTGATGCGGAAGCCGCCGCCGGGGCGCGGTCCCGCGTCCAGGGTGCCGCCCACCATGCCCACGCGCTCGCGCATGCCGATGAGGCCGTGCCCCCTGCCGTCGGCGCCGCCCTCCTCGTACAGCTCGTGCGGGGCGCCCTTGCCGTCGTCCTCGACGAGCAGTCCGAGGCCGTCGTCGAAGTACACCAGGCGCACGCTCGCACCGGCGTTCGGGCCGCCGTGCTTGCGGGTGTTGGTGAGGGCCTCCTGCACGATGCGGTACGCGGTCAGCTCGACGCCGCTGGGCAGCGGGCGCGGGGTGCCCTCCACCTTGTAGTCGACGGGCAGGCCCGCGGTGCGCACCTGCTCGATGAGGTCGTCGAGCTGCTCGACGTCGGGCTGCGGCACGTACTCGCCGCCCTCCTGGTGCTCGCCGGTGCGCAGCACGCCCAGCAGGCGGCGCATCTCGGCGAGGGCCTGCCGGCCGGTGCCCGAGATGGTCTCCAGCGCCTTCCTGGCCTGGTCGGGCGCGGCGTCGAGGACGTAGGCGGCGCCGTCGGCCTGGACGACCATGACGGACACGTTGTGCGCGACGACGTCGTGCAGTTCCCGGGCGATGCGGGCGCGCTCGGCGGCGACCGCGACCTTGGACTGCGCCTCGCGCTCCTTCTCCAGGCGGGCGGCGCGCTCCTCCAGCTGGGCGAGGTAGGCGCGGCGGGTGCGGATGGAGTCGCCCAGCACCCAGGCCAGCGCGAAGGGCACCGTCTGGAAGACCGCTATCAGGACGACGCCCGGGGTGCCCGTCCCCTCCTGCGGCCAGCGCAGCTGGGAGAGGGCCGCCGCGCAGAGGCCGCCGACCAGGGCGAATCTGGAGGCCCAGCGGGCGCCGTCCGCCGCGACGGTGTAGATGATCACCAGCATCGCGAAGTCCGCGGGCGACACCCCCACGTCCAGGACGAGCTGCGCGACACCGGTGGCCGCCGCCAGCACGAGCATCTTCTCGGGCATCCGGCGGCGCAGCGCGATGACCAGACACAGGACGACGGCGACCGGGACGGCCGCGGCGAGCGGCCCCCGGTGCTCGGACGCCCCGCTGACACTGCTGAGGCTCACGCCGGTGATCCCGAGCAGGACGGCGGCCCAGAAGCCGTCGACCCACGTCGGGTACCTGCGGAGAAAGTCGTAGAGGCGCTGCACGTAACCCAGAGTAGGGAAGCGTGGTGTGTGCAGGGGTCAACCGGAGGACCGATCCGGAACCCGCACGCGTACTCCCCAAGGTGGAGGGCCTCCAGTCCTCCGCGCCCACGGGAACCGGCCGACCAGGGTCGGGCCGGCCGCGGGGAGGGCCCTAGCCTGGCCCGATGACGGACACGACGGCGGACGGCGCGCGCGGCTGGCGGGCGGCGGCCGAGGAGGCGCTGTACGGGCCCGCGGGGTTCTACCGGCGTCCGGAAGGACCCGCGGGTCACTTCCGGACGTCCGTCCACGCCTCCCCGCTCTTCGCGCGGGCCGTGGCGCGTCTGCTGTGCCGCGTGGACGAGGCGCTGGGGCGCCCGGCCGCGCTCGCCTTCGTCGACATGGCGGCGGGCCGGGGCGAACTCGCGGCGGGGGTCCTCGCCACGCTGCCGGCGGACGTCGCCTCCCGTACGCGCCCGTACGCGGTCGAGCGGGCCGCGCGCCCCGGGGGCCTCGATCACCGGATCGAGTGGCTGCCCGAGCCGCCGCGGGGGGTCACCGGGCTGCTGTTCGCCAACGAGTGGCTGGACAACGTCCCCGTGGACGTGGCCGAGACGGACGCGGACGGCGTGGCCCGGCTGGTGCTCGTGCGGGAGGACGGGACGGAACGGCTCGGTCCGCCGGTCGCGGGTGCCGCCGCCGAGTGGCTCGCCCGCTGGTGGCCGATCCCGTCGGAGGGCATGCGGGCCGAGATCGGCCTCCCCCGGGACGCCGCCTGGGCCGGCGCGGTCGCCGCCCTGGACCGCGGTCTGGCCGTCGCCGCCGACTACGCGCACTCCGCGGGCGCCCGGCCGCCCTTCGGGACGCTCACCGGCTTCCGCGCGGGCCGCGAGACGGTGCCCGTGCCCGACGGGTCGTGCGACATCACGGCGCATGTGGCCCTGGACGCCTGTGCGCTGCCCGGGGCGTGCCTGACGACCCAGCGGGCGGCCCTCGGGGCGCTCGGGGTGCGCGGCGGGCGCCCGCCGCTGTCGCTGGCCTCCACGGACCCGGCCGGCTACGTGCGGGCCCTCGCGGAGGCGGGCGACGCCGCCGAGCTCACCGCGACGGGCGGACTCGGCGATTTCGGCTGGCTGCTCCAGCCCGTCGGCGGCCTGCGGATCGGCCTGCCGGCGGACGCGGCGGAGCTACTTGTCGATGTCCCCGACCACGAAGAACAGTGAGCCGAGGATCGCCACCATGTCCGCCACCAGCGTGCCCGGCAGCAGCTCGGTGAGCGCCTGGATGTTGTTGTACGAGGCCGAGCGCAGCTTCAGCCGGTACGGGGTCTTCTCGCCCTTGCTGACCAGGTAGTAGCCGTTGATGCCCAGCGGGTTCTCGGTCCACGCGTACGTGTGCCCCTCGGGGGCCTTCAGGACCTTGGGGAGCCGCTGGTTGACCGGGCCGGGCGGGAGTTCGGCGAGCCGGTCCAGGCAGGCGTCGGCGAGCGCCAGGGCGACGTGCGTCTGCTCCAGGAGGCACTCGAAGCGGGCGAGGCAGTCGCCCTCCTGGCGGGTGACCACCTTCAGCGTGTCCTGGAGCTCCGGGTAGGCGAGGTACGGCTCGTCCCGGCGCAGGTCGAAGTCCACCCCGGAGGCGCGCGCGATCGGCCCGCTCACCCCGTAGGCGTGCACCGCCTCGGGCGACAGCACGCCGACCCCGCGCGTGCGGCCCCGGAAGATCTCGTTGCCGAGGACCAGGTCGTCGTAGACGTGCATCCGCGAGCGCACGGAGGCGACGGTCTCCCGCGCGCGGGTGGTCCAGCCGGCCGGCAGGTCCTCCTTGAGGCCGCCGACGCGGTTGAACATGTAGTGCACGCGGCCGCCGGAGATCTCCTCCATGACGTTCTGGAGTTCCTCGCGCTCCCGGAAGGCGTAGAACACCGGGGTGATCCCGCCGAGCTCCAGGGGGTACGACCCCAGGAACATCAGGTGGTTGAGGACGCGGTTCAGCTCCGCGAGGAGCGTGCGCATCCACACCGCGCGCTGAGGGACCTCCATGCCGAGCATCCGCTCCACGGCGAGGACGACACCCAGCTCGTTGGAGAAGGCGGAGAGCCAGTCGTGGCGGTTGGCGAGCATGATGATCTGGCGGTAGTCGCGGGCCTCGAAGAGCTTCTCCGCGCCGCGGTGCATGTAGCCGATGACCGGCTCCGCGTGCTGGATGCGCTCGCCGTCGAGGACGAGCCGCAGCCTGAGCACGCCGTGCGTGGACGGGTGCTGAGGCCCGATGTTGAGCACCATGTCGGTGCTCTCCGCGGCGCCGCCGATACCGACCATGGTCTCCGTCGTGGGAGTCATGGGGACAGTCTCTCGTACGTACCCTTGCGGCATGGAGACGGGGACCACACGGAACGCGGCGGGCGAGCCCGTCTGGACCGGCCTGCCGCCGGGCCTGCTACGGATGCGCCGGCTGTTGCTGGTGGTGTGGGCGGGTCTGCTGGCGATCGCCGCGGCCGTCGGGCTCTGGCTGCTCGCCGGACCCGGCTGGGCGGCCTTCGCACTGCTGCCCCTCGGCGTGATCCTGTGGGGCTGGGCGATGCTGGGGCGCAACTGGCGCTCCTGGCGGTACGCCGAGCGTGCGGACGACCTGCTGATCAGCCGGGGCGTGCTGTGGCGCGAGCAGACCGTCGTGCCGTACGGGCGGATGCAGCTGGTCGAGGTCACCTCGGGGCCCGTGGAGCGGTACTTCGGGCTGGCGAGCGTGCAGCTGCACACGGCCGCGGCGGCGACCGACGCCCGGATCCCCGGCCTCGACCCCGAGGAGGCCGAGCGGCTGCGGGACCGGCTGACGGAACTCGGCGAAGCCCGATCGGCGGGCCTGTGACGCCGCCGGGCCCGGCGGATCCGGCCGCCGCGGACACCCCCCTGCCGGAACCCTCCGGCGCTCCGGGGACGCCGCTCGCACCCGGCCCGGCGGGGCTCCCGGTCGCCGGCACCGACGCGCTCTCTCACGGATCGCCGGGCGCCCCCGGCTCTCCGGGACCCACCGCCGCGCCGGGGACGTCCCCGGCGGGCGCCGGGGCCGGCGTGGCGGAGGCGCGGCCGCTCGTGGAGCAGCGCCTGCACCCGGTGACCCCGCTGCGGCGCGCCTGGGCGCCGGTCGCCGTGCTCGCCGGCTGGGCGGTGCACGACCCCGGCCAGGCACAGGCCCAGCTCACCCGGCTGACGACGACCACCCTGCTCGTCGGGCTCGCCGTCTTCGTCCCGGCCGCCGCCCTGTACGGCTTCCTGACCTGGTGGTTCACCCACTACGCGGTGACGGGGACCGATCTGCGCATCCGCACCGGACTGGTGTTCCGCCGTACCGCGCACATCCGTCTCGACCGGCTCCAGGCCGTCGACGTCACCCAGCCCCTGCTGGCCCGCGTCGCCGGCGTCGCCAAGCTGAAACTCGACGTCATAGGGACCGACAAGAAGGACGAGCTCGCCTACCTCGGCGAGGACGAGGCCCGCGCCCTGCGCGCCGAACTCCTCGCCCGCGCCGCCGGATTCGCCCCCGACACCGCGCACGAGGTCGGCGAGGCCCCGGCCCGGCGGCTCCTCCACGTGCCCGCGGGTGTCCTCGCCGTCTCCCTCGTGCTCACCGGCGCCACCTGGGGGTCCCTGGTCGCGGCGCTCGTCGTGCCGTCGCTGCTCTGGCTCGCCACCCACAGCCTGTGGACGGTCCTCGCGACCGGGCTGCCGCTGCTGGGCGCGGCGGGCGCGAGCAGCGTGGGCCGCTTCGTCGGGGAGTACGACTGGACAGTGGGCGAGTCCCCGGACGGCCTGCGCATCGACCACGGCCTCCTCGACCGTACGCACGAGACCGTGCCGCCCGGCCGGGTGCAGACCGTACGGATCGTCGAGCCCCTGCTGTGGCGGCGGCGCGGCTGGGTCCGCGTCGAGCTGGACGTGGCCGGGTCGTCCAACTCCGTGCTCGTGCCGGTGGCCCCGCGCGCGATCGCGGACGAGGTGATCGCCCGGGTGCTGCCCGGTGTGGTCGTGCCGGGGGTCCTCTCACGGCCGCCGCGCCGGGCCGGCTGGTGCCTCCCGTTCTGGTGGCGGGGCTACGGCCTCGCCGTCACCGACACCGCCTTCGTCGCCCGGCACGGGCTGCTGCGCCGCAGCCTCGCCCTGGTCCCGCACGCGAAGGTGCAGAGCGTACGGCTGGAGCAGGGGCCCTGGTCGCGCCTCAAGGGCCTCGCGGACGTCCACGTGGACACCGGGGCGAACAAGACCGTCACGGCGCGGCTGCGGGACGCGGGCGAGGCGGCGGACCTCCTGCAGTCCCAGGCCGACCGCTCCCGCACGGGCCGCCGTCAGGCCCGCCCCGACCGGTGGATGGCCTGAACGCGAACCCGGAACCCCTCACGGCGTGAGGGCATTGGCAGACACGGGGCCCTCACGACGTGAAGGCACCGCCAGCCCCGGACCCGCCACACCGTGAAAGCACCGCCAGCCCCGGAACCGCCAAAGCCCGAGGGCACCGGCGCTGTCGCCGGTGCCCTCGGGTGAACTCGTGGACCCGCGTGGTCAGGAGACCGCGCTCCGCAGCTCCGCCACGTCGATCTGCTCCGTCTCGTCGTGCGCCGTCAGGTCGATGACCTGGCCGATTCCGCGGGACTCGTCCGCCGGCTTGAACTGCACGGCCTCGGACTCGGCCTTGTGCAGCGCGAGCGCCTCCTGGCCGACCACGTCGGCGAGGTCCTCGTTCTGCACGGCCTCCAGCGCGTCCGGGGAGGTCCCCTTCTGCGTGCCGAAGAAGTCGAACCCGCCCTCGACCGCCTGGCGCCGCCGGGGCGCGGTCGGTACGACGGCCACCGCGGTCGGCACCGTGAAGTGCCCCGACGGCCGGACGGACTTGACGGGCTTCGTCGGCTTCACGGGCGTGAGGGCCGAGGCGGCGGACGCCTCGGACACGTCGTCGGCCGCGTCCCGCGAGGTGGCGGGGGACTCCGCCACGGGCGCCGCTCCCGCGGCGGGGCGGCCGGTCGACGGGCGGGCGGAGGCGGTGGCCTCGTCTGCGGGCACGGCGGCCGCGCGCTGGTGCCCGTCGACCGCCCCCGGCTTCCCCTCGGCCTCGTCCTCCTGGGTGTGCGCCTGTCCGGCGCCGTCCCGCGCGGAGGAGTCCTTCGCCGGGCCGTCCTGCGCGGAGTTCTCCTTCGCCGGGCCGTCCTCCCGCGCGGAGGAGTCCTTCGCCGGGCCGTCCTGCGCGGAGTTCTCCTTCGCCGGGCCGTCCTGGGCGGGGAGCTCGGCCGTCGGCGCCGGTGCTCCTGAATCACCCTTGCCCGAGGGGCCCTTGGCGGGGGCGCCGGGGCCGGGGTCGTCGGTGCCGGGCTCGGGCCGCGCGGCCCGTTCGCCCACGATGCGGTCCAGCGCGGAGTTGGCGCGCAGGAAGAGCGAGGACCCCGTCGGGGAGAACGCCTCGCCCGGGCCGGAATCCGGCTCGGCGTCCTCGGGCGCGCTCGCGGTCTCCGTGTCCTCGGGCGCGCTCGCGGTCTCCTTCGCTGCGTCCGGACCCGACGCGTCCTGGGGACCGGCGGCGCGCTCGGCGGCGGGAGCGGGCGCCGGTGCCGGGACGGTACGCGCGGTCTCCGCGGCGGGCGCGGACTCGGCGTCCGCCGACGGGACGGGGGCCGCTCCCGGAGAGGCCACGGCCCCGGGCGTGCGGGCGGCCGTGCCGGACGGGGACGCGGGCAGCGCCCGGGCGGGCACCGAGCTCTCTATCGCGAGCAGGCGCCGCCCCTCCAGGGCGGTCGCGCGCTCCGTCTCCGCCGTGGCGTACCGCCGCAGCAGCGCCGCGTGCTCGTTGCGCAGGTTCGCCAGTTCCGTCCGCTTGGCACGCAGCCGCTGCTCCAGCTTGGCGCGCAGCTCGCGCGACTCCTCAAGATCGGTCTCCAGTTCGGCGACCCGCTCCTCGTGGCGCCACTCGTCACTCGCCCGCGCGCGCGTGAGTTCGGCGACGCGCTTGCCCGCCGCCGTGTCCCAGCGGCGCATGACGACGGAGCCGAGGACGGTCGTCAGCGCGGCCCCCGCGGCCAGCGCGCGGAGCACCGCGGGCTCCGTGAACAGCCAGGGACCGACGGCGTAGACGAGCGCGACGCCGGCGATCGCCGAAGGGGGCAGCAGCCTGTGCAGAGGCGGGGAATGGCGGTGACGTCCACGTGGCATGGCCAGAAACTTACCGCGCGTAGGCGAATCTTGGAGCCCCGCGAGGTAAAAACACAGCCACCCCGCAGCCTTCTCACGCCCCGGGCACCGACAACGGCCCCACGGCGACTGCGCGAAGGCCGTGACGGCGTCCCTGCGAAGCCCCTCCCGCGCCTTCGCGAGAACGCCGCAGGGGCTGTCGGTTCATCTCCGCCGTGAGCCGGTCACGCACTCACGAGAAGGCCGCATTCCGCCCGAGAGGCGGCACGGTCACTTCTTGATCAATCCCTTCGACTCCAGATAGGCCTTGGCCACATCGGCTTCCTTCTGGCGCTCCTCGTCGACCTTGCGGTTGAGTTCCACGAGATCGTCCGTGGTGAGCGTCTGGGTCAACTTCCCCAGGGCGTCGGCTATCTCCTTGTCGCCCGCGTCCTTCGCGTTCACGACCGGGAGGACGTTGTCCGCGTTCTGCAGCTTCTTGTCGTCCTCCAGGAGCACGAGGTCGAAGTTCTTCAGCGTCGCGTCCGTGGTCGTGGTGAGCACCAGCTGGTCCTCACCGCGCTTGACCGCCTCCTTGGCCTGGGTGGTCCCGACGCCCTTGGGGTCGATTCCGGAGACGTCGATGCCGTACGTCTTCTCCAGACCCGGTGCGCAGAAGGGCCGCGTCTCGCATTCGTCGCCCGCCGCGATCTTGACCTTGACGCCCGACTTCCCCAAGTCCGAAAGCGTCTTCAGCTTGTGCTTCCCGGCGAATTCGCTGCTGACCGCGAACGCGTTCTGGTCGACCGCCTCGCCGGCCGGCAGCACCTTGAGGCCCTTCGGTTCGGCGAGCTCGCGCAGTGCGGCGACGGTGGCGTCGACATCGCTGGAGGCGACGGGCTTCGCCTTCGCGCCGTTCTGCTTCAGGTTGAGGAATTCCGCGAGCGTCGCCGCGTATTCGGGGACGATGTCGATCGCCCCCTTCTCCAACTGGGGTTCATAGATCTCGCGGTTCTCGACCGTCTTGACCGAGACGCTGTATCCGGCATTGGCGAGCACCTGCTTGTAGAGCTCGCCGAGGACCTTCGCCTCGGTGAACCCGGCGGCGCCGATCACGAGCTCGCCCTTGCCGCCGCCCGACGCCTTTCCGGAGCCGTCGTCCTCCAGGCTGTCGCCGCCGCACGCGGTGAGCCCCGCGGTCAGCGCGCCGACGGCCACCGCCGCGACCGCCATCCGACGCGTTCTGCTGTTCATCGTTACCCCTATCGAGAAGTCGTACGTCGCGGTGCCCCGACAGGCGGAGTCACCGCGTACCCAAGAGAAAATCCGGCGTCACCGCGACGCGGCCCGGCGTCCGCGCATCGGGTCGAAGACCCGTCCGGCCAGCACCAGCACGCCTTCGAGCAGCAGCGCGAGCGCCGCCACCAGGAAGGCTCCGGCGACCACCTGCGGTGTGTTCTGGAGGCTGAACCCGGCGGTGATGATCCGGCCGAGCCCGCCTTCGCCCGCCGCCGCGGCGAGCGTGGCCGTGGCGATGATCTGCACCGTCGCGGACCGCACCCCGGTCATGATCAGCGGGTACGCCAGCGGCAGCTCGACCTGGCGGAACACCTGACCGCCGCTCATCCCCATCCCCCGCGCCGCCTCCACGACGGACCGGTCGACCCCGCTCATCCCGATGTACGCGTTCGTCAGCAGCGGCGGGACGGCGAACAGGACCAGCGCGATGAGTGTCGGCAGGTCCCCGTGCCGGCCGAGCGGGGTGAGGGTGAGCAGCACGAGCACCGCCAGCGTGGGCACCGCCCGTCCCACGTTGGAGAGGTTCACGGCGAGCGCTCCCCCCTTGCCGATGTGCCCGAGCCACAGGGCGAGCGGCAGTGCGAGCAGGCAGGACACGGCGAGCGTGACCCCGCTGAAGTACAGGTGCTCGGCGAGCCGGTGCCAGACCCCCTTCTCGCCCTGCCAGTTCGCCCCGGCCGTCAGCCAGTCGTAGGCGCCCGATATCGCGTTCACGCCGCCTCAGCCACCTTCGCCGGGGCCGGACGCCGCCGTATTCGGGGGGCGCGGGTCGCCCGCGTCCAGGGGGTCAGCAGTCGCTGGAGGCCGAGCAGCAGCAGGTCGGCCACCAGGGCGAGCAGCACGCAGAGCACGGACGCGGTGAGCACCTGCGCCTTGAAGTCGCTGCGCAGCCCGCTGACGATCAGCGTGCCGAGGCCGCCGTAGTCGACGATGTACCCCACGGTCGTCAGGGCCACGGTGGAGACGGTGGCGATGCGCACGCCGGCCAGCACCGAGGGCAGCGCCAGCGGCAGTTCGACCTCCCACAGCAGCCGCCCGGAGCCGTAGCCCAGCCCGCGGGCGGCCTCGCGGGCCTCCTCGGGGACGGACTGGAGCCCCGCGAGGATGTTCCGCACGAGGATCGTGAGCGAGTACAGGACGAGTCCGGTGACGACCAGGGCGGCCGAGAGCCCGAACAGGGGCAGCAGCAGGGAGAACATCGCGAGCGAGGGCACCGAGTACAGGACGGTCGTCAGACCGAGGATCGGGCCGGCGAGGGCGCCGAACCGCCGGGCCAGCAGCGCCAGCGGGAAGGCCACGAGGACACCGATCACCACCGAGGCCACCGTGATCCACACGTGCTGCACCGTGGCGTCGATCAGCTCCTGGCCGCGGGAGCGGACGTACTCCCCGCAGATCCAGTCGTTCGCCACCAGGCAGTTCTGTTCGCTCACCCCGCCCCACCTCCCCCGCAATCACCGAACGTATGTCAGTGGACCGCACACCCGCACATCGTTTTGACTTGCTCGCGACCCTAACGCCCACCACCGACAATGGCCGAGAGTCGCCGTACGAGCGAAACACTGCCTTCACACAACACCCGCCGTCCGCGGCCACAATGGGGAGCCATGATCCGGTTCGAGAACGTCACCAAGCGGTACGCGGACGGCACCACCGCCGTCGACGACCTGTCCTTCGAGGTCGCCGAGGGTGAACTGGTCACGCTGGTCGGCCCCTCGGGCTGCGGCAAGACCACCACCATGAAGATGGTGAACCGCCTCATCGAGCCGTCGGACGGGCGGATATTCCTGGACGGCGAGGACATAGCCGGCATCGACCCGGTCCAGCTCCGCCGCCGTATCGGCTACGTCATCCAGCAGGTCGGCCTCTTCCCGCACAAGACGGTCCTCGACAACACGGCGACGGTCCCGCACCTGCTCGGCGTCAAGCGCGCCAAGGCACGCGAGCGCGCGGCCGAACTGCTCGACCTGGTCGGCCTCGACCCCGCCGTCTACGGCGACCGCTACCCCGAGCAGCTGTCCGGCGGCCAGCGCCAGCGCGTGGGCGTCGCCCGGGCCCTGGCCGCGGACCCGCCGGTGCTGCTCATGGACGAGCCGTTCGGCGCGGTCGACCCGGTGGTGCGCGAGCGCCTTCAGAACGAGTTCCTGAGGCTCCAGCAGTCCGTGCGCAAGACCGTGCTGTTCGTCACGCACGACATCGAGGAGGCCGTGCGCCTCGGCGACCGCATCGCCGTCTACGGCGCCGGCCGCATCGAGCAGTTCGACACCCCGTCCGCCGTCCTGGGCGCCCCGGCGACCCCGTACGTGGCCGACTTCGTAGGCGCCGACCGCGGCCTCAAGCGGCTGTCCGTCACGCCCATCGAGGAGAGCGACCTCGAACAGCCGCCCGTGGTGCGCCTCGACGACCCGCTGCCGAGGAAGCTCGACGCGCGCTGGGCGGTCGTCCTGGACGCGCGCGGGGACCTGCACGGCTGGATCTCCGCCGAGCACGCGAGCGGGCGGACCGGCACGGTCCGGGAGCACGCCCGCCGGATGGAGGCGTGGCTGCCGGTGGGCGCCTCCCTGAAGCAGGCGTTCTCGACGATGCTCCAGCACGACGCCGGCTGGATCGCCGTCATCGACGGGAACAGCGAGGGCCGGTTCCTCGGCGTCCTCACCCCGGCCCGCCTGCACGAGGCGCTGCGCCGCTCCACGGCGGCGGACGCCCAGGACATCGCCCGCGCGGACGTCGACCTGGAGACGGTCAGCGGTTCCTAGAGGCGTACGGGCACGAGACGTGGGCCGCCGGGGGACTGACGCGGGTTCAGCGGTCGCTCAGCCGTCCGCTGAGCCACTGGAGCGTGCCGGGGATCTCGCGCCGCCAGGTGTTGAAGTTGTGGCCGCCGCTGTCGAGGATGACCGACGAGATCCGGGTCGGCCGCCTCGACTTCACCAGCTCTATGAACCTCAGCGTGTCCCGGTAGTTGGTCTCCCCCTGCCTGCTGCTGGTGACGAGCAGTGAGGTGTCGGGCGCGGGACGGTGCTTGAGGTACCACCACAGGTCGGCGTGGTCGCGCAGCGCCTCGTCTCCGTGGAAGAGGTCGCCGGTGGTGGCGTCGGTCGGCGCCGTGTAGTACGGCGACAGGCCCGCCCCGGCGGCGTAGGTCCCGGGGTGGTGGACGGCGAGTTTCAGCGCGCAGTACCCGCCCGTGGAGTCGCCGACGACACCCCAGCTGCCCGGTTTCCTGCCCACCCTGTAGTGCGCCGCCACGGCCTCCGGGAGGTCCCTGGCGAAGAAGGACTCGGTCTGCGGGCCGCCGGGGACGTCCACGCACTCGGTGTCCCGGGGCGGCGCCACGGTGGGCCGCAGCATGACCAGGATCATCGGCTGGATCTTCCCGTCCTTGGCCAGCGCGTGTGCCGTCTGCGGGTAGTGCAGGCCCTTGATGAGCGCCTCGGCGGTGCCCGGGTAGCCGGTGAGGACCGTGACCGCCGGGAACGTACGGGTGCGGTACTGCGGCTGGAAGTACTCCGGCGGCAGGTAGACGTACGCGGGTGTGGCGATGTGCGTCGTCCGGCCGACGAGGGCCACCTTCTGGATCTGGCCGCCGACCTGCGGGCGCGCCCCGCCGGACACGTTCACCTGCTGGGTGCCGGTGACCCTGAGGGGTCCGCCGCCGGCCCCGCCGGTGCCGTGGTCGACGACGACGCCCTGTCCGCTCTCCCGGCCGAACAGATCCGCCCAACTGGCGTAGAAGCCGAAGGCCTGGTTGGCGCTGAGACCGATCGAGGCGAGGACCGCGACCTGGGTGGCCAGCAGCAGCCCGACCCGGCCGCCGACGGCCCGCCAGGTGCGGCGCGCCAGCCGCGGCCACAGCCACACCGTGCCGACGAACAGCAGCACGGCGGACGACACCGCCAGCACCAGCACCTTGTTGCTCGTGAGACCCATGGGCTCTTCCTGCCTGCGCTTTCCAATCCCGGGCTCGCGCGTCGCTCCTTCGCGGACGCTTGCCCGGGACTTTCCCTGCCTTTTGAAACGGCTTTCCGGAAGGGAGTGAACCTCTCTTCCCACGACACCGTCCTAGAGGGCGCAATGTCGCCGGATGCCGGATTGGCACCGGATTCACGGTCTCTCGCGGAACTACGGGATGCGATGTCTGTCAGGATAGATGGGGAATTGTCGGGTGAGGTTCCGGACCGACCGGGCCGGACACGGCGTCTGCTCCGCGGCCCGAGCCCCGAGGCGGCCCCCGCGCTGGTCGCCCGAGCCTGCACCCTCGTGGGACTCCTGGACGTCTGCGCCGGTGTGTTCCCGCGCTTCCGGCACAGCCGCATGCACACCGTCGCCGAGGTACTGCCGGGCGCCCTCGGCCCGTTCGCCGCCGCGCTGTCCCTCAGCGCCGGCGTCCTCCTGCTGCTCCTCGCGCACGGCCTGCGCCGTCACAAGCGCCGGGCGTGGCGGGCCGCCGTCGTCCTTCTGCCGGCCGGCGCCCTCGCCCAGTTCGCCTACCGGCACTCCCTGCTCGGCGTCGCCCTCTCCCTCGCCCTGCTCGCCCCGCTGCTGCGCCACCGCGGGGAGTTCGCCGCCCTGCCCGACCCGCGCAGCCGCTGGCGCGCCCTGGCCAACTTCGTGCTCATGGGGGCCGGTTCGCTGGTCCTCGGCCTGGTCATCGTGAGCGTCCACGCCGACCGGCTGACCGGCGACCCCAGCCTCGCCGACCGCATCCAGCACGTGCTCTACGGCCTGTTCGGCTTCTCCGGCCCCGTCGACTACACCGGACCCACCTCCTGGACGGTCGCCTTCTCCCTCGGCGCCCTCGGCCTGCTGACCGCCGTCACCACGATCCACCTGGCCTTCCGCCCCGAACACCCGGCCGCGCGGCTGACCCCCGACGACGAGAGCCGGCTGCGCGCCCTGCTGGAGAGGCACGGCGGCCGGGACTCGCTCGGCCACTTCGCGCTCCGCCGCGACAAGGCCGTCGTCTTCTCCCCCAGCGGCAAGGCGGCGGTCACCTACCGCGTCGTCTCGGGCGTGATGCTCGCGAGCGGCGACCCGATCGGCGACGTCGAGGCCTGGCCCGGCGCCATCGAACGCTTCATGGACGAGGCGAAGGCCCACTCCTGGACGCCGGCCGTCATGGGCTGCTCGGAGACGGGCGGCGAGGTGTGGACGCGCGAGACCGGCCTCGACGCCCTCGAACTGGGGGACGAGGCGGTGGTGGACGTGGCGGATTTCAGCCTCGGCGGGCGCCCGATGCGCAATGTGCGCCAGATGGTGAAGCGCATCGAGCGGGCCGGTTACGAGACCCGGGTACGGCGCGTGCGTGACCTCGGCGAGGGCGAACTCGACCGGATACGGCGCGCGGCCGAGGACTGGCGCGGCACCGACACCGAACGCGGCTTCTCGATGGCGCTCGGCCGCATCGGCGACCCCGCCGACGGGGACTGTCTCATCGCCACCGCCCACCGGGCGGACGCCGAGCCGGGCCCGTACGGCGATCTGAAGGCCGTCCTGCACTTCGTCCCGTGGGGCGCCGACGGCGTCTCCCTCGACCTCATGCGGCGCGACCGCTCGGCCGACCCCGGCATGAACGAACTCCTCATCGTGGCCGCCCTCCAGGCCGCTCCCCGGCTGGGGGTCGCGCGGGTGTCGCTGAACTTCGCGATGTTCCGCTCCGCCCTCGCCCGCGGCGAGAGGATCGGGGCCGGTCCCGTGCTGCGGGCCTGGCGCGGCCTGCTGGTCTTCCTCTCCCGCTGGTTCCAGATCGAGTCCCTGTACAAGTTCAACGCGAAGTTCCGTCCCCGCTGGGAACCCCGCTTCGTCGTCTACCGCTCCTCCGGGGAGCTGCCGCGGATCGGGCTCGCCGCCATGCAGGCGGAGGGCTTCGTGCAGCTCGCCCTGCCCCGGCTGCTGCGCCGCCGCCCGGCGGCCCCCCGCCCCTGCCCGCACGGCGTCGCCGAACGGGAGATCAGCACGGCCTGATCCCCGGCCCCGGGCCCGCCCCGGGGGCGCTTCGCCGGCCACCGGGCCGCCCCGGCCGGGCCGAGGGGTGTCGGGTGGGTCACTCCGGACCGGGCCACCGCGCCCGGCGGGGTGCGGCCCGGGCGGGGCACGGACCCGCGTACCGGGCGCATTCGGGGCCTGCCGCACCCCCACGGGGTGCATTGCCCGGCGTCCCGGGCCAGGGGGGATCCGAACGGCACCCCCTAGGCTGGACGCATGAGCACGAAGAGCGGGCGCGGCGAAGTGGCGGGACTGCCGGCATGGGACCGCTGCGCGGTGATGGGGGTCGTCAACGTGACGCCCGACTCCTTCTCCGACGGAGGCCGCTGGTTCGATACGACGGCCGCCGTCAAGCACGGCCTCGGCCTGGTCGCCGAGGGCGCCGACCTGGTGGACGTCGGCGGTGAGTCCACCCGCCCCGGCGCCACCCGCGTCGACGAGGCGGAGGAACTGCGGCGCGTCATCCCGGTCGTCCGCGGGCTGGCGTCCGAGGGGGTCACCGTCTCCGTCGACACCATGCGCGCCTCCGTCGCCGAGCAGTCCCTCGCCGCCGGGGCCGCCCTCGTGAACGACGTCAGCGGCGGCCTCGCCGACCCCGCGATGATCCCGGTCGTCGCCGCCGCGGGCGCCCCCTTCGTGGTGATGCACTGGCGCGGCTTCCTGGCGGGCGGCAACGTCAAGGGCTCCTACACGGACGTCGTCTCCGAAGTCGTCGACGAGCTGCACGCACGCGTGGAGGCCGTCCTGGCGGGCGGCATCGCGCCCGACCGGATCGTCGTCGACCCCGGCCTCGGCTTCTCCAAGGAGGCGGAGCACGACCTGACCCTCCTGGCCCACCTCGACCGGCTGCGCGCCCTCGGCCACCCGCTGCTCGTCGCCGCCTCCCGCAAACGCTTCCTCGGCCGGGTCCTCGCGGGCCCCGAGGGCGCCCCGCCGCCCGCCCGGGAACGGGACGCCGCCACCGCGGCGGTCTCCGCCCTCGCCGCCCAGCAGGGCGCCTGGGCGGTACGCGTGCACCAGGTGCGGGCGACCGCCGACGCGGTCCGGGTGGCCCGTGCCGTCGAGGGCGCCCGTGCCGCGAACATCGCCGGGCCCCAGGTCGCCGGCGCCCGCGAGCTGGGCGGGGAAGGCCGGTGAACGCCCCCCACATCGACGTCGAGCAGGTCGAGCTCGCCAACACCGCGTACTACGAGGCGATGGAGCGGGGCGACTTCGAGGAGCTGTCCTCGCTGTGGGTCACGCCGGCCGACCTCGGCATCGACGAGGAGGTCCACGACCCGGCGGACGCCGCGGTCATCTCCTGCGTGCATCCCGGCTGGCCCGTGCTCTTCGGCCGCGGCGAGGTCCTCAGGTCGTATGCGCTGATCATGGCGAACACCGAGTACATCCAGTTCTTCCTCACCGACGTGCACGTCTCGGTGACCGGCGACACGGCCCTGGTGACCTGCACCGAGAACATCCTCAGCGGCGGCCCGCCGCCGGAGGACAGCGACGAGCTGGGCCCGCTGGTGGGTCAGCTCGTCGTCGCCACCAACGTGTTCCAGCGCACACCCGACGGCTGGAAGCTCTGGTCGCACCACGCCTCGCCCGTCCTGGCCGAATCCGATGACGACGAGGGTGAGGACACACCCGGTTGAGTGGGTAGGCGCGGTGCAGCGGTTGGTTCCACCGGGCCCTGGGTAGGGGCGGCTACCAACCCGTGAGCCGCCGTGTTCCCCATGGGAAACATCCGGTGAAGGCCTGACGGCCCCGCACCGGTGCCGCCCCCGTGGCCGAGCGCTGTCGGTGCCCGCAGGTAGATTCACCTGAGGCTGGCGTGCCGACCGCACTCGGTACGCACCCGCCGCTACCGACGATTGCAGGAGTGATTCGCGTGGATCGTGTCGCGCTGCGCGGCCTGAAGGCCCGTGGGAACCACGGCGTCTTCCCCAGGGAGCGCGAAGAGGGCCAGACGTTCATCGTGGACCTGACGCTCGGCCTGGACACCCGACCGGCCGCGGCCGACGACGACCTGACCAAGACCGTGCACTACGGCATCGTCGCGGAGGAGGTCGTCGCCGTGGTCGAGGGCGAGCCCGTCGACCTCATCGAGACGCTCGCCGAGCGCATCGCCGAGACGTGTCTGAAGCACGAGGCGGTCCAGGAGGTCGAGGTCTGCGTCCACAAGCCGGACGCGCCGATCACCGTCCCCTTCGACGACGTGACCGTCACCATCACCCGGAGCCGAGTATGACCGCCTTCTTCGCCGGGGGTCAGAGCGACCCGACCGTCCAGCCGGTGCCGGCCTCCGTCGTCGAGCGGGTGGACGCCGCCGACACGACCCTGAGCAACCCCAAGCGCGCGGTGATCTCGCTCGGCGCGAACCTGGGCAACCGCCTGGAGACCCTCCAGGGAGCCGTCGACGCCCTGGAGGACACCCCGGGCGTCCGCGTCAAGGCGGTGTCCCCCGTCTACGAGACCGAGCCCTGGGGCGTGGCCCCGGACAGCCAGCCCAGCTACTTCAACGCGGTCGTGGTCCTCAAGACGACCCTGCCGCCGTCGTCCCTGCTGGAGCGCGCGCACGCGGTGGAGGAGGCCTTCAACCGCGTCCGCGACGAGCGCTGGGGGCCGCGCACGATCGACGTCGACATCATCGCCTACGACGGCGTCGTCTCCGACGACCCGGTCCTGACGCTCCCCCACGCGCGGGCCCACGAACGCGCGTTCGTCCTCGCTCCGTGGCACGACGTGGACCCCGAGGCCCAGTTGCCCGGTCACGGCCCGGTGGCCGGACTCCTCGACACCGTCACCCGAGACGGTGTGACGCCCCGCGCCGACCTGGAACTCCGGCTGCCCGAGTAGTCGTTAAGGTCAGGACGACCGACCAAGGCCGGCTTACCGAAGGGGCAACGTGAAACAGCTGCGCATCAGGACGCTGGCCGCCGTGTTCGTCGTGGCCGGCGTCCTGTCCTGGGCGGGCGCCCGCCTGTGGAACGCGGTGGGCACCCTCCCCCGGGTCCCGCTGGCCGCCCCCGTCGTCCTCGCCCTGATCGCCGTCGTCCTGCTGGCCACGGCGCTCTCGCTGCGGGGCCGTCTCAAGGCCCAGCGCGAGCGCCGGCCCGGCGCCAAGGGCGTCGACCCGCTGATGGCGGCCCGCGCGGTCGTCTTCGGCCAGGCGAGCGCCCTGGTGGCCGCCCTGGTCTCCGGGATGTACGGGGGCACGGGCGCCTTCCTGCTCGAATCCCTGGAGGTCCCCGCCCGCCGCGACCAGGCCATCTACGCGGGCTTCTCGGTCGTCGCCGGGATCGGCGTGATAGCGGCCGCCTTCTTCCTGGAGCGCGTCTGCAAGCTCCCGGAGGACGACGACGAGAACGGCGGCACGGCCGCGGCGGCGTAGGGCCTGCCGTCCGGGTCGGACCGCCGCCCGTCCGGGCCACGGACCGGACGGACGCCGGACAGACGGCGGCGGCCAGGACCCACGTGTACTGGTCCCGACCGCCGCCGACCGCCCGCTGTCGCTACGCCTAGCGGGCCATGATCAGGCTCATCGCCTCGTTGCGGGTGGCCGGGTCACGGAGCTGCCCCCGCACCGCCGACGTGATGGTCTTGGCCCCCGGCTTGCGCACACCCCGCATGGACATGCACATGTGCTCGCACTCCATGACGACGATCACTCCGCGCGGTTCCAGGATCGACATCAGCGACTCCGCGACCTGCGTCGTCAGCCGCTCCTGCACCTGCGGGCGGCGGGCGTAGACGTCCACCAGGCGGGCCAGCTTCGACAGGCCCGTGATCTTGCCGTCCGCGGACGGGATGTAGCCGACGTGGGCCACCCCGACGAACGGCACGAGGTGGTGCTCGCAGGAGCTGAGGACCTCGATGTCCTTCACCAGGACCATCTCGTCGTGCCCCAGGTCGAACGTCGTCGTCAGGACGTCCTCGGGCTTCTGCCACAGTCCCGCGAATATCTCCCGGTAGGCCCGGGCGACCCGCCCCGGCGTCTCGCGCAGGCCCTCGCGGTCCGGGTCCTCGCCGACCGCGATCAGCAGCTCGCGCACGGCGTTCTCGGCGCGCTTCTCGTCGAACACGCCGATGGGGCCCTCGCCGTCCAGCGTCACGGGGTCGGTCATCTGTTCCTCGTTCCTTGGCCTCTCACGCGTGATCAGTCGACGCGTCGGACATCCGGCATGGGAAATGCCGTACCCCCCAGGCTAGAACCAGGGGGGCACGGCATCCATTCCGGGCCTGGTGAGAGCTCCGGGAGCCGGAACGATCAGCTCTCGGGGCGCTCCTCCGGGGCGGGCTCCGTCACGGGGACGGACTCCGTCGCACCGGCGATCGCGGCCGAGGCGCCGTTCGCCCCGTTCGTCAGCGACAGCTCCTTGGGGGAGAGCACCGGCGGGCGGGTGGACGGCGTGCGCCGGGAGGAACCGGTCCACGCGGGGCGGGCCGGACGCTTGACGATGGGAGCGAAGACCTCGGCGATCTGCTCCTTGCCCAGCGTCTCCTTCTCCAGCAGCTGAAGCACCAGGTTGTCGAGGACGTCGCGGTTCTCGACCAGGATCTCCCAGGCCTCGTTGTGCGCGTTCTCGATGAGCTTCTTGACCTCTTCGTCGACGAGCGCGGCGACCTCTTCCGAGTAGTCGCGCTGGTGCGCCATCTCCCGGCCGAGGAACGGCTCGGTGTTGTCGCCGCCGAACTTGATCGCGCCCAGACGCTCGGTCATGCCGTACTGCGTGACCATCGCGCGGGCCGTCGCGGTGGCCTTCTCGATGTCGTTCGCCGCGCCCGTGGTCGGGTCGTGGAAGACGAGCTCCTCCGCCGCGCGGCCGCCCAGCATGTACGCGAGCTGGTCGAGCATCTCGTTGCGCGTGGTGGAGTACTTGTCCTCGTCCGGCAGGACCATCGTGTAACCGAGGGCCCGGCCGCGCGACAGGATGGTGATCTTGTGCACCGGGTCGGAGTTCGGAGACGCCGCGGCGACCAGGGCGTGACCGCCCTCGTGGTACGCGGTGATCTTCTTCTCCTTGTCCGACATGATCCGGGTCCGCTTCTGCGGGCCCGCGACCACACGGTCGATCGCCTCGTCGAGCATGTTGTTGTCGATGAGCTTCTGGTTGCTGCGCGCGGTGAGGAGCGCGGCCTCGTTCAGCACGTTCGCCAGGTCCGCACCGGTGAAGCCCGGGGTGCGGCGCGCGACGGCGCCCAGATCGACGTCCGGGGCGACCGGCTTGCCCTTCTGGTGGACCTTGAGGATCTCCAGACGGCCCTGCATGTCCGGGCGGTCGACCGCGATCTGGCGGTCGAAACGGCCGGGACGCAGCAGCGCCGGGTCGAGGATGTCGGGCCGGTTCGTCGCGGCGATGAGGATCACGCCGCCCTTGACGTCGAAGCCGTCCATCTCGACGAGCAGCTGGTTCAGCGTCTGCTCGCGCTCGTCGTGACCGCCGCCGAGGCCGGCGCCGCGGTGGCGGCCGACCGCGTCGATCTCGTCGACGAAGACGATCGCCGGGGCGTTCGCCTTCGCCTGCTCGAACAGGTCACGGACCCGGGAGGCACCGACACCGACGAACATCTCGACGAAGTCGGAACCGGAGATCGAGTAGAAGGGCACGCCCGCCTCACCCGCGACGGCGCGGGCGAGCAGCGTCTTGCCGGTGCCGGGAGGCCCGTACAGGAGAACGCCCTTGGGGATCTTGGCGCCGACGGCCTGGAACTTCGCCGGCTCCTGGAGGAACTCCTTGATCTCGTGGAGTTCCTCGACCGCCTCGTCCGAGCCCGCGACGTCAGAGAACGTCGTCTTCGGGGTGTCCTTGGTGATGAGCTTCGCCTTGGACTTCCCGAAGTTCATGACCCGGGAGCCGCCGCCCTGCATCTGGTTCATCAGGAACAGGAAGACGACGACGATGAGTACGAAGGGAAGCAGAGACAGCAGGATGCCGACGAACGGGTTCTGCTTGGACGGCGAGACGGTGTAGCCGTCCGGAATCTGCTTGTTCTGGTATTTGTCCTGAAGGGTGCCGGCGAGGGTCACGCCCTGGTCGCCGATGTAGCTCGCCTGGATCTTCGAGCTGCCGTCGACCTTTTCGCCGTCCTTGAGCGAGACCTTGATGACCTGCTCGTCGCCGGTGGTGATCTTGGCCGACTCGACCTTGTTCTCATTGATCGCTCGGACGACCTGGCCGGTGTCCACTGTCTTGTAGCCGCCGGACGAGCCGACGACCTGCATCAACACGACCACGGCAAGGACGGCCAGCACGATCCACATGACCGGCCCACGGAAGTATCGCTTCACGTCCATCCATACGGAGCGGAGCCGCCCCGTCCCTCCTGCCATAGTGAGTTTGACAAAGACTTGTAAAGACTGTTCTTCGGACGGTACCCCAGCATTGTCACCCGAAGCCGCAGGGGACGACTGACAATCCCGCCCACGCATGCTCCAACGGCGCGAAACCCGCTGGGGTTCCCGATCGTCCGACGAAGACCGGGAACGGCTCGCTCAGCCGCCGTAGACGTGAGGCGCGAGCGTACCGACGAAGGGCAGATTGCGGTACTTCTCGGCATAGTCCAGCCCGTAGCCGATGACGAACTCGTTCGGGATGTCGAAGCCGACCCACTCCACGTCGATCGCGACCTTGGCCGCCTCCGGCTTGCGCAGCAGCGTGCACACCTTGAGGGACGCCGGCTCGCGGGAGCCGAGGTTGGAGATCAGCCAGGACAGGGTCAGTCCCGAGTCGATGATGTCCTCGACGATCAGGACGTGCTTGCCCTTGATGTCGGTGTCGAGGTCCTTGAGGATCCGCACCACACCGGAGGACTGGGTGCCCGCGCCGT
Organism: Streptomyces sp. NPDC054842; assembly: GCF_053611025.1. Taxonomy (NCBI): domain Bacteria; kingdom Bacillati; phylum Actinomycetota; class Actinomycetes; order Kitasatosporales; family Streptomycetaceae; genus Streptomyces; species Streptomyces sp. NPDC054842. Next base: position 179,235 of record NZ_JBSGZN010000004.1, on the reverse strand, counting down.
ACGAGGACACGGCCATCCAGTCCATCGTGACGGGGGTGGACAGCGCACGTGCCAGGTCCGCCATGACCATCACCGCGCCCTTGAGCACTCCGACGATCAGGAGGTCCTTGCCCGCGTACTCCGCGTCGATCTTCGCGGCCAGCTCGGCCAGCTTCGCGTCGATCTCTTCCTTGGTGATGAGCACCGACTTGAGGTCGGTGCCCATGTCTTTCGCGTCCACCCGCATCACTTTCGGTCGTCCGTCCCAACGGCCGCTCGGACCGCCCACACCCCGCGTAAGCGGTCCCCGGGAGCCGCGTGAGCGGCCCCGGCGGAGGGTCCGGTTTCAGCCTTGCCGGATCACCAGTCTGCCACCCTGCCGCCGGGCGACGACTTTGCCCGGGAGATTGATGGCCCCCTGACCGCGCCATCCGGTGATCAGCCGGTCCATCTCCTCGACGTGACGGGCGAACAGGGAACCGGCGGGCGCGCCCGCCTCGATGGCGGCACGGCGCAGGATGCGGCGGCGTACGGCGGGCGGCAGGGCGTAGAGCTTGGCGCACTCCAGGAGGCCGGAGGCGTCGCGTACGGAGGCCTCCGCCTGGCGGGCCCAGGAGTCGAGGGCGTCGGCGTCGTCGCGCGAGAGCTGGGCCGTACGGGCGAGCGCCTCGACGACCCCTTTGCCGAGCGCCTTCTCCAGCGCGGGCAGGCCCTCGTGGCGCAGCCGGGAGCGCGTGTAGGCCGGGTCGGCGTTGTGCGGGTCGTCCCAGACCGGGAGCGACTGGACCATGCAGGCCTTGCGGGCGGTCTGCCGGTCGAGGTGCAGGAAGGGGCGCCGGTAACGGCCGTCGGCCCCCGAGACCGCGGCCATTCCGGACAGGGAGCGGATGCCGGAGCCGCGGGCGAGGCCCAGCAGGACGGTCTCGGCTTGGTCGTCGCGGGTGTGGCCGAGCAGGACCGCGGCGGCCCCGTGGCGCTCGGCGGCGGCGTCCAGGGCGGCGTACCGGGCGTCGCGGGCGGCCGCTTCGGGCCCGCCCTCGCGGCCGACGGTGACGGCGACGGACTCGGCGGGGCCGAGACCGAGCTCGGTCAGGCGCAGGACGACCTCGTCGGCGCGCAGGGCGGAGCCGGGCTGCAGTCCGTGGTCGACGGTGATGCCGCCGGCGCGGACGCCGAGTCTGGGGGCCTCGAAGGCGAGGGCGGAGGCGAGCGCCATGGAGTCGGCGCCGCCGGAGCACGCGACGAGCACGAGGGGCGGCGGCTGTTCGTGCGGTGTGTCCGGGGAGGCGCCGGTGGTGCGCCCGCGGCGGCCGGGGGCCGGTACGCGCTCGCCGGCGGCGGCCGGGCGTACGGCGGTGGCGGCGGGCGCGCACCCGGCGCAGGAGGCGGGCGTGCGCCCGGCTCCCGGGGAGGGCGTGTGCTCGGCGCCCGGGGAGGGCGTGTGCTCGGTGAGGATGTCGTGGAGTACGCGGCGAACCGCCAGGCGTATCGCCGCGACCGCAGGATGGGGACCCATGTCCGGTTCCCTTCATGAAGTTTTCGGGGGGTGAACCCGGTGTCGGTCACTCAGAGTGTGTAGATGGTGACAGAACCGGGCCGTTCCCCGAGCATTGCACGCCTACTCCTGCCCCACGGTCCCTCGGACGGGTGATTGAAGGGGCGTTCACCTGCCGTCGGCCGGATTCGTCTCACGACCCCGCGGGTCGCTTCACGCCTCCGGTTTGCGGTGCACCCGAGTGACCCAGTCCGCCGGTTTGGCGATCTCCGCCTTGGTCGGCAGGGTGTTCGGGGAGGTCCACACGCGGTTGAAGCCGTCCATGCCCACCTCGTCGACCACCGCGCGCACGAACCGCTCGCCGTCCCGGTACTGCCGGAGTTTGGCGTCCAGGCCGAGCAGCTTGCGCAGGGCCAGGTCCAGGCGGGAGGCGCCCTTGGCGCGGCGCTGCTGGAACTTCTCGCGGATCTCGGCGACGGACGGGACGACGGCGGGGCCGACGCCGTCCATGACGAAGTCGGCGTGGCCTTCGAGCAGGGACATCACGGCGGTGAGGCGGCCGAGGATCTCGCGCTGGGCCGGCGTCTGCACCAGTTCCACGAGGGACCGGCCGTCCTCGCCCTCCTCGCCCTCGGGGCGTCCGCCCGCGAGGGACTGGGCGGCCTCCCTGATCCGCTCCAGGACGGTCATGGGGTCGACCTCGGTCTCCGCGAGGAAAGACTGGATTTCGCCCTCGAGGTGGTCGCGCAGCCAGGGCACGGCCGTGAACTGGGTGCGGTGGGTCTCCTCGTGCAGGCAGACCCACAGGCGGAAGTCGTGGGGCTGCACGTCGAGTTCGCGCTCGACGTGCACGATGTTGGGGGCGACCAGCAGGAGCCTGCCGCCGCCGTTCTCCCCGGCCGGGAGGTCGCGCGTCGCCGGGGCGAAGGTCTCGTACTGACCGAGGACCCGCGAGGACAGGAACGACAGGAGCATGCCCAGCTCGACGCCGGTCACCTTGCCGCCGACGGCGCCGAAGACTGCTCCGCCGGGCGAACTCCCGCGCCGCTCCTGCATCTTCTCGAGAAGCGGCTTGAGGAGCTCCCGGAACCCGGCGACGTTCGCCCGGACCCAGCCGGGGCGGTCGACGACCAGGACGGGGGTGTCGTGCACTCCGTCCTCACCCAGACGAGTGAATCCCCGGACGTGCTCCTCGGAGGCCTTAGCGTGCCGCCGCAGCTCCGCGACGACGGCCCTGGCCTCGTCGCGGCTCACCTCGGGGCCCGGCCTCACGAGGCGGGTCGCGGTCGCCACCGCGAGATTCCAGTCGACCATCTCGGCACCACCGATGCTCGTCATGCGTCAACCGTACGTGAGGGCGTCCGGCTGCGGTGAGGGATGCGGCGCCGGGTGTGCGTCCCGCGGGGGACGGGCGGGGCCGCCGGTGCCCCCGGGACGGCAGGGGCGAGGCGGCTTCCGGACACCCCATGGCGCCCGCCCGGCACGGCCGTTGCGGCTGTTCGCGGGCGGTGCCGGACCCGCCTCAGCGGCAGCCGCACGCCGCGAGGGCGGAGGCGGTGCGGTCCAGGGCCGTCTGGGCGGTGGTGCGGTCGGTGGTGCCGTCGGCGAGGAACGCGAAGGCCAGCAGCCTGCCGTCGGCGTCGACCACCGTGCCGGCCAGCGCGTTGACGCCCGTCAGCGTGCCGGTCTTGGCGCGTACGACCCCGGTGGCCGGCCGGGCCGCGCCGTCGGCGTAGCGCTGGCTGAGGGTGCCCGTGAACCCGGCGACCGGAAGTCCGGTGAGGACGGGGCGCAGTTCGGGGTGGGCGGGGTCGCCGGCCTTGGCGAGGAGGGCGGTCAGCAGGTCGGCCGACAGCTTGTCCGAACGATTCAGGCCACTTCCGTCCGCGAAGACGGCGCCCGTCAGCGGAATGTCCAGTTTCTTCAGCTGGGCGCGGACCGCGGTCGCGCCGCCCGCAAAGCTCGCCGGTTCGCCCGCGGCGAGGGCCGTCTGCCGCGCGAGGGCCTCGGCGATGTCGTTGTCGCTGGTGGTGAGCATCCGCTCGACGAGGGCGGACAGCGGCGGGGACTGGACCTCGGCGAGGGGCTTCGAGCGGCCGGTGGCCTTGGAGGGGCCCGGGGACGTCGTCTTGATCCCCTCGTCCTCGAGGAGTCCGGCGAACTTCCGGGCCGCGTCGGCGGCCGGGTCGGGGCTGCGTCCGGCGGCGCCGCCGGTGGAGTCGTCGAGACGGCCCTCGTCGACCATCAGCGGGGTGACCTGCGCGAGGTTGTCCTCCACTCCGGCGGGCGGCTGCCCGGAGCCCGCGTACAGCGAGGTGTCGTAGGAGAGCGTGACCTCGTCCAGCTTGCGCGCCTCCAGGGCGCGGGCCGTACGGGCGGCCAGGGTGCGCAGGCTCGCCCAGTCCGCTTCGTCGCCGTCGCGCTTCTTCCGGGCGGTGAGGGTCGGGTCGCCGCCGCCCACCAGGACGACCTCGTTGGTGTCCGGCTCCAGGGCGGCGCGGGTGGTGATGCGGTGGTCGGCGCCGGCCGCGGTGAGCGCGGCGACGGCGGTGGCGATCTTCGTGGTGGAGGCCGGGGTCAGCGCCTCGCCGGAGCCCGTGCCGTACAGCCGCCTGCCGGTCGCGACGTCCACGACGGCGGCCGAGTGCCGCGAGCCGAGCGACGGATCCTTCAGGAGGGGGTCCAGGACGCCGGCGAGGGCCTTCCCGGCGGGCGCGGGCGCGGGGACCGTGGCGCCGCCGAGACCCGCCAGGACGGCCGCGGCGCTGGGCGCGGGCCGGGGTCCGCCCGCCGCCGCTCCCGGGCGGCCGCCGTGATCTGCGCCACCCTGTCCGGCCCGCGATGCGGCCCAGTCGTGCTCCGCCGTACGCTGACCCGAGGAGTCCCAGGGTCCGGCGGCGGTCGCCACCGCGGCCGCGAGCGCCAGGCCCACGGTGGCGGAGACGGCTGTGAGCTGCGCAGTCGTCACCTTCACGGGGCGCGGCCGGACGGCTCGGGTGACCCGCACGACGTGCGGTTTCACGGTCCGCGCGACCCGCACCACGTGCGGTCTCGCGGCCCGCCAGACCCTCAGCTCTGGCACGACCACCAGCCCCTTTCGCGATCACACACCTGCGTGAGGGACACTTAACCACCAGAACTATGTGCTGATCATGGAGGAGCCACCGGTGGAGTTCGACGTCACGATCGAGATTCCGAAGGGTTCGCGGAACAAGTACGAGGTGGACCACGAGACCGGTCGGATCCGCCTGGACCGTCGACTCTTCACCTCGACCAGCTACCCGGCCGACTACGGCTTCGTCGAGAACACCCTCGGCGAGGACGGCGACCCGCTGGACGCGCTGGTCATCCTGGACGAGCCGACCTTCCCCGGCTGCCTCATCCAGTGCCGCACGATCGGCATGTTCCGCATGACCGACGAGGCCGGCGGCGACGACAAGCTGCTGTGCGTCCCGGCGCACGACCCGCGCGTGGAGCACCTGCGGGACATCCACCACGTGTCGGAGTTCGACCGCCTGGAGATCCAGCACTTCTTCGAGGTCTACAAGGACCTGGAGCCCGGCAAGTCCGTCGAGGGCGCCAACTGGGTCGGCCGCACCGAGGCCGAGGCCGAGATCGAGCGTTCCTACAAGCGCTTCAAGGAGACCGGCGGTCACTGACCTGCCCCTTCTCACCGTCCGGGCCGTGCGACCCTCTTCAGGGCCGCACGGCCCGTTCGCGTATCCGTACGCATACTGAGGCCTACAGCAGGTACGCGTGAGACGTACGGGGCGTACGCACACGACGTACGCGCACGGCACGGAAGGCAAGGCGGCAGTTGGTGGCGGACCCGGAGGCGGAAGACCGCAAACCGCAGTCGGACGAGGCGAGGAGCGCGTTCGCCCCGCCGGCCGGGGTGGTGGCGCCGCAGGCCCCGGTGGTCGAGGACGAGTCGTCGACCACCTCCGAGTTCGCCCTCCCCAAGGGCCTGGACGTCCCGCACACGGTCCCCGGCGACGCCGAGGGTTCGGCGTTCAGCACCCCGCGCACCTACAGCGCGAAGCACGCGCCGCCCGCCTTCACGCCGCCGAGCGGGATGCCGGTGGTCCGGCTGACCAAGGACGCGCCCTGGCAGGACCGGATGCGCACGATGCTGCGCATGCCGGTGACCGAGCGTCCGGCGCCCGACCCGGTGCGCAAGGAGGACGAGGCCGGTCCGGCCGTCCCGCGCGTGCTCGACCTGACGCTGCGTATCGGGGAGCTGCTGCTGGCGGGCGGCGAGGGCGCCGAGGACGTGGAGGCGGCGATGTTCGCCGTGTGCCGCTCCTACGGCCTGGACCGGTGCGAACCGAACGTCACCTTCACCCTGCTGTCGATCTCTCACCAGCCGTCCCTGGTGGACGACCCCGTGACGGCCTCCCGGACGGTACGGCGCCGGGGCACCGACTACACGCGTCTCGCGGCCGTCTACGGGCTCGTCGACGACCTCAGCGACGCGGAGACCGCGATCTCGCTGGAGGAGGCCTACCGGCGCCTGGTGGAGATCCGCCGCAACCGCCACCCGTACCCGGGCTGGGTGCTGACCGCGGCCGGCGGGCTGCTCGCGGGCGCGGCCTCGGTGCTCGTCGGCGGTGACGTCTTCGTGTTCGTCGCGGCGGCGCTCGGCGCGATGCTGGGCGACCGGCTGGCGTGGCTGTGCGCGGGGCGCGGACTGCCGGAGTTCTACCAGTTCACGGTGGCCGCGATGCCGCCGGCCGCGATCGGCGTGGCACTGCAGCTGTCGGGGGCCGGGGTGAAGGCGTCCGCGGTGATCACCGGTGGGCTGTTCGCCCTGCTGCCGGGAAGAGCGCTGGTCGCCGGCGTCCAGGACGGTCTGACCGGCTTCTACATCACGGCGTCGGCGCGTCTGCTGGAGGTCATGTACTTCTTCGTCGGCATCGTCACCGGCGTCCTGCTGATCCTGTATTTCGGGGTGAAGCTGGGCGCCGAACTGAACCCGGACCAGGCCCTCGGTGTCTCCGAGCGGCCGGTGCTCCAGCTGGTGGCGTCGATGCTGCTGTCGCTCACCTTCGCGGTGCTGCTCCAGCAGGAGCGCTCCACCGTGCTGGCGGTGACCCTCAACGGGGGCGTGGCCTGGTCGGTGTACGGGGCGATGCGCTACGCCGGCGACATCTCGCCGGTCGCCTCCACCGCCGTCGCGGCCGGTCTGGTCGGCCTGTTCGGGCAGCTGCTGTCCCGCTACCGGTTCGCCTCGGCGCTGCCGTACACGACGGCCGCGATCGGGCCGCTGCTGCCCGGTTCGGCCACGTACTTCGGGCTGCTGGCCATCGCGCAGAACGACGTCGACAAGGGGCTGGTGTCCCTGACCAAGGCGGCGGCGCTGGCGATGGCCATCGCCATCGGGGTGAACCTGGGCTCCGAGATCTCCCGGCTGTTCCTGCGGATGCCGGGCGGGGACGCGGCGGGCCGCCGCGCGGCCAAGCGGACACGCGGCTTCTGACGGCTTCAGCGCACGGGGGCGGACGCGTCCGCCCCCTCGCCGGCGACTAGCGCTTGGCGTGGCGCCCGCGCTGGCCGGGCGGGGTCGGGGCCGACGCGGGCGAGGCGGCGGCCGCCTTCTTGCTCTTGCCGCGGGCGCGCAGGTACTCGACGGCGATCGGGACCACCGAGACGAGGACGATCAGGATCAGGATCGCCTCGATGTTCTTGTGCACGAACTCGATGTTGCCGAGCCAGGAGCCGAGCAGCGTGACGCCCGCGCCCCAGAGCACGCCGCCGATGACGTTGTACGTGATGAACGAGCGGTACCGCATGCCGCTGACGCCGGCGATGATCGGCGTGAACGTGCGCACGATGGGCACGAAGCGGGCCAGGACCAGGGACTTGGGGCCGTACTTCTCGAAGAACTCGTGGGCCTTGGCCACGTTCTCCTGCTTGAAGAGGCGGGAGTCCGGGCGGGTGAAGAGCGAGGGGCCGACCTTCTTGCCGAACAGGTAGCCCGCCTGGTCGCCGGCGATCGCGGCGACGCAGATCAGCACGACGGCCAGCCACAGGGGGAAGTCCAGCTGGTGCGAGGCGATCAGCAGGCCGCAGGTGAACAGCAGCGAGTCGCCCGGCAGGAAGAAGCCGATGAGCAGGCCCGACTCGGCGAAGACGATGAGCAGCAGGCCCCAGATGCCGAAATTGTCCAGGAGCGTGTTCGGATCCAGCCAGCTTGGTCCAAGGGCAAGCGTCGTCACGGTTCCGGGCTCCTGGGGGTGAAGGAAGGGTTCGGCTGCGGGGTCGGCCGACCCAAAGCTATCAACGTCGCGTGTCCACGCCAGGTTCCACCGGGGTCCCCGGGATGCACTGTGCCCCGACTGGGACAAAGCTGGGGCCATGGGTATCGAAGACTACGGCGGCGGCACCGGGCCCCGGCCCGACGTGCTGGTCGTCACGACGAACGACGTCCCGGGTCATCGCGTCGAGCGGGTCGTCGGGGAGGTGTTCGGTCTCACCGTGCGCTCCCGGCACCTGGGCAGCCAGATCGGCGCGGGCCTGAAGTCGATGATCGGCGGTGAGCTCAAGGGGCTCACCAAGACGCTGGTGGAGACCCGCAACCAGGCCATGGAGCGGCTCGTCGAGCAGGCCCGCGCGCGGGGCGCCAACGGCGTGCTCATGTTCCGCTTCGACGTCTCGGAGGCCGCCGACGTCGGAACCGAGGTGTGCGCCTACGGGACGGCGGTGGTCCTGGCCCGGGACGAGTGACCCCGGGCCAGGCGCTCAGGAGTTCCGCTCGGCGTTCGCCGCGATCGCGTCCCTCAGGTGCTCGGCGAGGCCCGGCCGCATGGAGTCGTAGAACTCCTTGAACCGCTCGTCGGACACGTACATCTCGCCGAGTCCCCGGTGCGTCTCGTACGGGCACGGGTAGAACCACTCGGTGATGTGCAGGCGGTGCTCCTCGGCCATGTCCATGGCCGGGCGCCCGGACGGGGGTTCGCCCGCCGCCATGAGGGCGCCGTAGCGCTCGCCCCAGGAGGCGACCTCCGCCTGCATCCGCTTCCAGTCCTCCTTGGTGTAGCGGGCCGCGCGGCGCTGCGACTCGGCGTACGCCTCCGTGCCGCCCCAGCGCCGTTCGGCCTCCTCCGCGTGCTCCTCGGGGTCCTTGCCCCCGAAGACCTCGAACTTCTCCTCGGGTGTCAGGTCGATGCCCATCGTGCGTGCCTCCATGGCGTGTTCCACGGCCGCGACCATCTTCTGCAGCTTCTCGATCCGGGCGGTCAGCAGTCCGTGCTGGCGGCGCAGGTGCGCGCGCGGGTCCGCCTTCCCGGTGGCCTGATCGTCGAGCAGGGCCGCGACCTGGTCGAGCGGGAAGCCGAGCTCCCGGTAGAACAGGATCTGCTGGAGCCGGTCGAGGTCGGCGTCGCCGTAGCGGCGGTGCCCCGCGGGGCTGCGCTCGCTCGGCACGAGCAGGCCGATCCCGTCGTAGTGGTGCAGCGTGCGCACCGTGACGCCGGCGAACCCGGCGACCTGGCCCACTGAGTAGCTCACTTCCGCTCCCTTCCGAGTACGTCCCTCAGCCTGCGCCCTGACGTGGCGTGAGGTGCAAGCCGGAATTCCTCGGGAGGTTATGCGGCTTATGTCCGTCTAGGGTGTGGCTCGTGAGCACCGAAGCCCCGGCTGCGCCGGGCCGGACCCCCGCCCGGCGTCTGCTGCCGCTGATCGTGCCGTCCATACTCGTAGGCATCGCCGCGGCGCTCGTCCTGCTGGGCGTCAGCTGGGTCGCCGACCGGCTCCAGGACGTCCTGTGGCAGACCCTCCCGGACGCGCTCGGGATCGGCCGCTACTCGTCGCTCTGGATGATCGTGGTCCTCACGGCGACCGGCATCGCGGTGGGCCTGGTCATCTGGAAGGTGCCGCGGCACGCGGGCCCCGATCCGGCGGCCAGCGGCCTCGTCGACCCTCCGCTGGCGCCCGCGGTACTGCCCGGACTGCTCGTCGTCACCGTCCTCGCGCTGGCGGGCGGGGTCAGCCTGGGCCCCGAGAACCCGATCACGGCGACCAACATCGCCCTCGCCTGCTGGCTGGGCGCCCGGATCGCCCCCGGCTCCCCCACCATGCTGTGGCTGTCGCTGGCGGCGGCGGGAACGGTCGGTGCCCTGTTCGGCACCCCGGTGGCCGCCGCGCTGATCTTCTCCGAGGTGCTGGCCGAGCAGCCGGGACGCGGCGCTCTCTGGGACCGGCTGCTGCCGCCGCTGCTCGCGGGCGGCACGGGCGCGCTCACCGTCACCCTGCTGGCCCACCCGAGCTTCGACCTCTCACTGCCCGCGTACTCGGGGCCGCACTGGGGCGACCTGCCCGGCGCCCTGGTCGTCGCCTCGCTCGGGGCGCTGGCCGGCATGGCGGCGGTCTACGCCCTCCCGTACGTCCACGGCCTCTTCGCGCGGCTCGGGCGCCCGTGGCTGGCGCTTCCCCTGGGCGGTCTGGTGCTCGGCCTGCTGGGCGCGCTGGGCGGGCATCTGACGCTCTTCAAGGGCCTGGACGAGATCAAGGTCCTGGCCGCGAACCCGGACGGCTGGTCCTCCGGGGAGTTCGCGCTGATGACCGTCGTGAAACTCGCCGCGCTGCTCGTCGCGACCTCCTGCGGGTTCCGCGGCGGCCGGATCTTCCCCTCGGTCTTCGCGGGGGTGGCCCTCGGCCTGTGCGCCCACGCCCTGGTGCCCGAGGTGGACGTCACGCTCGCCGTGGTCTGTGCCGTGCTCGGGGTGCTGCTGGCCGTCACCCGGCAGGGCTGGATCAGCCTCTTCACCGCGGCCGTCCTGGCCGCCGACACGGCCGTGCTGCCGCTGCTCGTCATGGCGTCGGTGCCGGCCTGGCTGCTGGTGACCGGGCGCCCCCAGATGCAACTGCGCGCCGACGGAACCCCGCTCCGCTGACCCCACTCCCCCACCTCATCCGCACGGAGGCGACATGGCGCTCCACAAGGGCCCCGCACAGCACGAAGACCGCCCCCTGTCCGTCAACCCCTTCTACGGGCAGACCAACCCCGTCAGCTGCATGGAGGAGGCGCCGCCCACGCACCGCCTCCCCGACGGCCCCCTGCCGCCCACCACGGCGTACCAGCTGGTCCACGACGAACTCATGCTGGACGGCAACGCCCGGCTGAACCTCGCCACCTTCGTCACCACCTGGATGGAACCGCAGGCCGGGGTGCTGATGGCGGAGTGCCGCGACAAGAACATGATCGACAAGGACGAGTACCCGCGCACCGCCGAGCTGGAGCGGCGCTGCGTGGCCATGCTGGCCGACCTGTGGAACGCGCCCGACCCGGCGGCCGCCGTGGGCTGTTCGACGACCGGGTCCAGCGAGGCGTGCATGCTCGCCGGCATGGCGCTCAAGCGCCGCTGGTCCACCCGGAACGCGGACCGCTACCCCGGCGTCCGCCCGAACCTCGTGATGGGCGTGAACGTCCAGGTCTGCTGGGACAAGTTCTGCAACTTCTGGGAGGTCGAGCCGCGTCTCGTGCCCATGGAGGGCGAGCGCTTCCACCTCGACCCGAAGGCCGCCGCCGAACTGTGCGACGAGAACACCATCGGTGTCGTCGGCATCCTCGGGTCGACCTTCGACGGGTCGTACGAGCCGATCGCCGACCTGTGCGCGGCCCTCGACGAACTCCAGGAGCGCACCGGCCTGGACATCCCCGTCCACGTCGACGGCGCGTCCGGCGCGATGGTGGCGCCCTTCCTCGACGAGGACGTGGTCTGGGACTTCCGGCTGCCGCGGGTGACGTCCGTCAACACCTCCGGGCACAAGTACGGCCTCGTCTACCCCGGCGTGGGCTGGGCGCTGTGGCGCGACAAGGAGGCGCTGCCCGAGGAGCTCGTCTTCCGGGTCAACTACCTGGGCGGTGACATGCCGACCTTCGCGCTCAACTTCTCCCGGCCGGGCGCGCAGGTGGTGGCGCAGTACTACACGTTCCTGCGGCTGGGCCGCGAGGGCTACCGGGCGGTGCAGCAGACGACCCGCGACGTGGCCCGCGAACTCGCGCGCCGGATCGAGGGGATGGAGGACTTCCGCCTCCTGACCCGGGGCGACGAACTGCCGGTGTTCGCCTTCACGACGAAGCCCGAGGTGACGGCGTACGACGTCTTCGACGTGTCCCGGCGGATGCGCGAGCGCGGCTGGCTGGTGCCCGCGTACACCTTCCCGCCGAACCGGGAGGACCTGTCCGTGCTGCGCGTCGTGTGCCGCAACGGCTTCTCGATGGACCTGGCCGACCTCTTCGTGGACGACCTGAGCCGGCTGCTGCCCGAACTGCGCCGGCAGCCGCGCCCCTCGACGCACGACAAGGGCGCGGCCACCGGTTTCCACCACTGAGGCGGGGCGCGGGCCCGCGTCAGCGGCTGAGGCGGGCGAACCTGCGCACCGCCAGCGGGAAGAACACCGCGAGCAGGGCGAGCGGCCAGGCCACGGCCGCCCAGACGTGGCCCGGCTCGCCGCCCGGGCCGCCGACGAGGTCCCGTACCGCCGTCGCCGTCTGCGACATCGGGTTCCACTCGACGGCCGTGCCCAGCCAGCCGGGCATGGCGTCCGGGGCCGCGAACGCGTTGGAGAGGAAGCCGACCGGCCAGACCAGGATCTGCACCGCCTGCACCCACTCGGGCTTCCCCGCCACCATCGCCAGCAGGATGCCGATCCAGAGCATCGCGAACCGGAAGAGGAGCAGCAGGCCGAGGGCGCCCAGGAAGGCGCCCGGGCCGCCGTGCACGCGCCAGCCGATCGCGTACCCGACCCCGGCCAGCACGAGCAGGGACAGCGCCGACTGGAGCATGTCGGCGGCCGAACGGCCCACCAGGAAGGCGCCGTCGGCCATCGGCATCGAGCGGAAGCGGTCCACGACGCCCTTGTTGAGGTCCTGGGTGACCGCGAGCATCGTGCCCTCCAGGCCGAAGGCCATGGTCAGCGCGAGCATGCCGGGCACCAGGTAGTCCACGTAGGCGCCGTCCACCTCCCGGCCGCCGCCGACCAGATGGGCGAACATCAGCAGCAGCATCACCGGGAAGACCAGGCCGACGAGCACCCTCACCGGCTGCCGTGCCCAGTGGGCGAGTTCGCGGCGGGTCATGGTCCAGCAGTCGGTCAGGGCACGGCCCCCCGAGCCGATCCGGCCCGTCTCGTACGTGGTGCTCACACGGCCTCCTTCACGCGCCGGCCGTCCCCGGTGAGGTGCAGGAACACCTCGTCCAGGGTGGGCCGCCGCAGGGCGATGTCCTCCGCCTCGATCCCGGCCTCCTCCAGGGCGCGCACCACCCCGGCGAGTGCCGCCATCCGGTCGGTGACCGGCGCGCTGAGCAGGCGCCGGTCGACGTCCACCGAGACGTCCTCGGCGGGCAGCGGCAGCAGGGCCGCGGCGGCGCCCAGCAGGCCGCCCTCGCGCAGCACCACGTCGATGCGGTCACCGCCGGTGCGCGCCTTGAGTTCGTCGGCCGTGCCGTCCGCGACGACCCGGCCCCGGTCGACGAGCGAGATGCGGTCGGCGAGCTGGTCCGCCTCCTCCAGGTACTGCGTGGTGAGCAGGACCGTGGTGCCGTCGCCGACCAGGGACCGCACCGCCGACCACACCTCGGCGCGCCCGCGCGGGTCGAGTCCGGTCGTCGGCTCGTCCAGGAACAGCACCTCCGGTCCGGTGATCAGGGAGGCCGCCAGGTCCAGCCGGCGGCGCATGCCTCCGCTGTACTTCCCGACCGGCTTGCGGCCGGTGTCTTCGAGGCCGAAGCGCTCCAGCAGCTCGCCGGCCCGCACGCGCGCGTGACGGGCGCCCAGGTGGTGGAGCCGCCCGAACATCTCCAGGTTCTGCCGGCCGCCGAGCTCCTCGTCGAGCGCGGCGTGCTGGCCGAGCAGGCCGATGCGGCGCCGTACCCGGGCGGCCTCGCGCACCACGTCGCACCCGGCGACCTCCGCGCGCCCCGCGTCCGGCCGCAGCAGGGTGGTCAGCACCCGCACCGCGGTGGTCTTGCCCGCCCCGTTCGGCCCCAGCAGCCCGTGGACGGTGCCCCGCCGCACCGCCAGCTCCAGCCCGTCCAGCGCCGCGCTGTCCCCGTACCGCTTCTCCACGCCCTCGACGGCGATCGCGTCGGTCATCCGGCTCCCTCCACCCAAGAACTCCGAGTAGTCAAACTTGACCACCAGGGCGAAGGTACGGCCCGGAACCTCATTCGTCAAACTTGATTAGTCGCGGTCCCCGGGATGCGGCGTCCCCGTCGCGTACGGGTTCTCCTCGCCCTCCGCCAGCACCCCGACGAACGGTTCACCCTCGCCCGCGAAGGTGTACGCGCCGCCCTCGACGCGCTCGATCAGGCCCCGGGTCCACTCGGCGTCGGCGTCCGCGGTGTGCACCCAGAGGTTCATGATCTCGCCGATGTGGCCGAGCTGCTCCGGACCCTCTTCGGGCACGTAGTGCCCGGTCACCGCGGAGCGCCACGCCTCGATCCGGCGGATCCGCTCCTTCAGCAGCCCCACCGCCTCGTCCCGCGGCAGCTCGACGAGGAAGCCGATGCCGGCCGACTTCACGTCCATCTTCTGGTCGTACGAGGTCAGCGACTCCCGCAGGAGGGCCAGGAACTCCTCGGTGCCGCGGTCCGTGATCTCGTACTCGGTGCGCGGCGGCCCGCCGGCCGTGGAGGGCGCGATCTCGTGGGCGAGCAGCAGTCCCTGCTTCGCCATCTGCTTGAGCGCGTGGTAGATCGAACCCGGCTTGGCGTTGGACCACTCGTGCGCGCCCCAGTACTCCAGGTCGTTGCGCACCTGATAGCCGTGGGCCCGCCCGTGCTGGCGCACCGCGCCCAGCACGAGGAGACGGATCGCTGACATGGGGTCCAGATTAGGACCCCGCCCCCCACGGACCCGCCGCCGGGCCGGTCAGCCCCGGCCGCCGCCCCGCTCCTCGGCGACCAGCTCGAAGGCCGTCCGCCCGTCCAGGGACTCCCGGACGATGTCGGCGTGGCCCGCGTGCCGGGCCGTCTCGGAGATCAGCCGCAGCATCACCCAGCGCATGGACACCCGCTCGTCCGGCGGGAACCAGGGGTCGTTCGGCAGCGGGAAGGTGTCGTCCAGACTCGGCACCGAGCGGATGAACGCCTCGGTGGCCGCCGCGACCTTCTCCCAGTACGCGAGCACCCACTCCGGGGTCTCGTCCCCCACCAGCACGAAGCACTCGTGCCAGGTCGACTCGTCCCGCCGGACGGCCGGCGGCTCGCCCTGGGCGCGGGCGATCCACCCCTGCTCGACCTCGGCGAGGTGCTTGGCCAGCCCGGCCAGGGACAGCGCGCTCGCGCTCGGCCGGCTCGTCGCCTGCTCCGCGGTGAGCCCGAGCAGGGTGCGCCGGACGCCGCCGCGCTCGCCCTCCAGGAACGCGAGCAGCGCGCCCCGCTCGTCGCCGTGCGCTTCCGCGGGAACGTGAGTGACCATGACGGGCCGCCTTTCGTGGATGCCGTTGCCGTTCTCTCCGACACCCACGACGCTACGGACCCTTGCGGTCAGGTGCTGTCCGCAAGGGAGCGCGAAACGCGGCTAGAACGGGAAGAAGCTGCGCCCGTGCTGGACGGAGATCCACTTCTGCGTGGTGAACGCCTCGACCGTCGCCTCGCCGTTGAGGCGACCGATGCCGGAGCGCTTCTCGCCGCCGAAGGCGACCAGCGGCTCGTCGTGGACGGTGCCGTCGTTCACGTGGAACATGCCGGTGTCGATCTGCTTGGCGAAGGCGACACCGCGCTCGACGTCCGCCGTGTGGACGGCGCCGCTGAGGCCGTACGGGGTGTCGTTCACCAGGCGCACCGCCTCCTCCTCGCCGTCGAAGGGGACGAGCAGCGCCACCGGGCCGAAGATCTCCTGGCGGAGGATGCCGGAGTCGGCGGGCAGGTCGGTCAGCACGCTCGGCTCGACGAGGTTGTCGGTGGCCGCGCCGCGCAGCAGGGCCGTGGCGCCCTCGGCGAGGGCCTGGTCGACGACGCCCGTGATCGCGTCCGCCTGGGAGGAGTTGATGACCGGGCCGATGACCGTCCGCGGGTCGCTCGGGTCACCGGTCTTCAGGCCCTTGACCTTGGTGACGAACTTCTCGGTGAACTCGGCCAGCACGGAGCGGTCCACGAGGATCCGGTTGGCCGCCATGCAGACCTGGCCCTGGTGCACGTACCGGCTGAAGACCGCCGCGTCCACGGCGTAGTCGACGTCCGCGTCGTCCAGCACCACCAGCGCGCTGTTGCCGCCGAGTTCGAGCACCGAGCGCTTGAACTGCGAGGCGCAGACGGTGGCGACGTGGCGGCCCACCGCGTCCGAGCCGGTGAAGGAGATGACCTTGGGGACCGGGTGCTCCAGGAAGGCGTCGCCGATCTCGGCGATGTCGGTGATCACGACGTTCAGCAGGCCGCCGGGCAGACCCGCGTCCTCGAAGACCTTGGCGACCAGCGAGCCGCCGACGATCGGGGTGTTCTGATGCGGCTTGAGGACCACGCCGTTGCCGAGCGCGAGGGCGGGCGCGACGGACTTCAGCGACAGCAGGAAGGGGAAGTTGAAGGGGCTGATGACACCGACCACGCCGACCGGGACGCGGTAGACGCGGTTCTCCTTGCCGTCGACCGGCGACGGCAGGATGCGCCCCTCGGGACGCAGCGCCAGCTGGATCGACTCGCGCAGGAACTCCTTGACGAGGTGCAGCTCGAAGCCGGCCTTGAGGTGGGTGCCGCCGAGCTCCGCGATGATCACCTCGGTGATCTCCGCCTCGCGCTCCTCGATGATCCTGAGGGCCCGCTCGAAGACGGCGCGGCGCGCGTACGGGTTGGTCGCGGCCCACTCCTTCTGGGCGCGCTGGGCCGCGCGGTACGCCTCGTCGACCTCGTCGACCGTGGCTATCGTGATCGAGGCCAGCTTCTCCCCGTCGTACGGGTTGAAGTCGATGATGTCCCAGGATCCGGTACCGGGACGCCACTCGCCGTCGATGTACTGCTGTGCCAGGTCGGTGAAGTAGGACGACATGTGATCCCTCAATCCCAGTGCTGCCGGGGCAGACGTCCGGTCAACGTCTGATCACACGTCATCGTACTGGTGTGCAAAGGGAGTTGAGGGCCGCTCGGGACAGTCGGCGAGGACTCCCCGCAGCCCCCGGGGACCGCGCGGAACGCCCGGCCGACCGCGTTAGGAGAGCTGGAGGAGGCCCCTCAGCAGGTCCCGGCTCTCGGACGGCCCGGGGCTGTCCTGCTGGAGCTCCTTGAGCGCGCCCTCGTACTGGGTGACGTCCTCGCGCTTGTCCAGGTAGAGGGCGCTGGTGAGCTGCTCCAGGTAGACGACGTCCGACAGGTCGGACTCGGGGAAGCTCAGGATGGTGAAGGAGCCGCTCTCCCCGGAGTGGCCGCCGAAGCTGAACGGCATGACCTGGATCTTGATGTTCGGCCGCTCCGACAGCTCGATCAGGTGCTGGAGCTGCCCGCGCATCACCTCGCGGTCGCCGTAGGGACGGCGCAACGCGGCCTCGTCCAGGACGCAGTGGAACTCGGGGGCCCGCCCGGAGACGAGGTGCTTCTGGCGCTCCAGGCGCAGGGCCACCCGCCGGTCGACGTCCGCGGCGCTCGCGCCCTTCATGCCGCGCCGGACGACCGCGTGCGCGTACGCCTCGGTCTGCAACAGGCCGTGCACGAACTGCACTTCGTAGGAGCGGATGACGTGCGCCGCGCCTTCGAGGCCGACGTAGGTCGGGAACCAGCTGGGCAGGACGTCGGAGTAACTGTGCCACCAGCCCGCGACGTTGGCCTCTTTCGCGAGGGAGATGAGAGACGTCCGCTCGGCCTCGTCGGTGATGCCGTAGAGCGTCAGCAGGTCCTCGACGTCACGCGTCTTGAAGCTCACCCGTCCCAACTCCATGCGGCTGATCTTCGATTCGGAGGCGCGGATCGAGTAGCCGGCCGCTTCCCGGGTGATCCCGCGCGTCTCCCGCAGGCGCCTCAGGTGCGACCCCAGCAGCATGCGCCGCACCACCGAGCCTCCGCCAGCCTCCACTGCGGTCGACCGGGGGTACCCCCATGCCTCACCAGCGCTCACGTTCTCCGCCTCCCCAACCGTGTGCAGGGGCCGAAGTCTGCCACTAAAACACTTCAAGCTGTACTCGTTCGGTTACAGAAACGGAAAGCAACCACAGGAAAGGATCAGTTGAGGGCAAACAATGGGGAAGAAGGTGACAGAAGAAATGCGCAGGAATGGGTGTCAGAGGTATCGATTCCGGCGCGTGCACGTGCATCTGCCCTTGCATCTGCTGAACGCTTTCGGAACCATGGCTCCCGCGCCACCGCTGCATCGCCACGACCGCGAACCCCGGGAGTGCCTCGCATGGGGACGAATGGATCGACCATGCTCGAGCCGTTACGGCAGGGGCTTCCGCCGCTCGACCCTGCGGCCGTGTCCAGCGCCGCCTCGTGCGCCCTGCCCGCCCGCTTCGAAGCGGTGCGTGAGGCACGGCAGTTCACCCGCAGGACACTCGACCAGTGGGACATCGGCGACCGCTTCGACGACGTCTGTCTGGTCGTCTCCGAACTCGTCACCAACGCCCTGCGGCACGCGCTGCCCGCGGACACCCCGCGCGCCGGCGAACAGGACCCGCCGGTGCGGCTGCACCTGATGCGCTGGACGACGCGACTGGTGTGCGCCGTGCGCGACCCCAGCAACGAGAGTCCGGTCGCACGCGACTCGGACGACTTCTCGGCGGAGTCGGGGCGCGGCCTCTTCCTGGTCGAGTCGTTCGCCGACGGCTGGGGCTGGCATCCGCTCGCGGGCAGACTCAGCGGCAAGGTCGTGTGGGCGCTGTTCCGCCTGCCACCGGCCGGGGCCGCCACCGAATGACGGACCGCGGCGCCTCTTGGCGCCGCGGTTCTACGCGCGTCACCACGCAATTACCGAGCGTCACACGAGATCGCGGCCGCCGGGCGTCCCGGACCGCGGCGGCCGCACTCAGGCGCCCGCTATCAGGTGGTCGAACTCGCCGTCCTTGATGCCCAGGAGCATGGCCTCTATCTCCGCGCGCGTGTAGACCAGCGCCGGCCCCTCCGGGAAGCGCGAGTTGCGGACGGCCACGTCGCCGCCAGGAAGCCGCGCGAACTCCACGCAGGAACCCTGCGAGTTGCTGTGTCTGCTCTTCTGCCAGTTCACCCCATGCAGCGCCGTGGCCGCCATGCCGTTGTACACGTCGTCCACGTCGCACACGTCGTGGTCCACAGGTTGCTCCCCGGGTGGTGCATTGGCTGATGTGACCATTGATGCAGCGGTCAACTGTCCCGGATCATAGCTGTGTTCATGTGCAGATGCATGAGCAGATGCACGTGCACGCGGGGTGGTCCCACGGTTACAGCTGTTACCGGTTCTTGACCGCTGCACGCCGTCCCGGCCGCCTACAGCCGGTCCAGCGCCTGCCCGAGGGAACGCAGCACCTGCGAACGCCAGCCGCCGCCCATGATCTTCCGCGCCGTCAGCTGCGCGGGGTCGTCCGGGTCGAACCCTTCGTGCACTAGGAAGAGACGCGTCCCGCGCCCTTCCTGTTCCAACGTCCACGTGATGGTCCAGTCCGCGGGACGCGCGGGGTCGGCGTCGGCCCAGCGGACGCGCAGCATCCGCTCGGGCTCGTAGGCGAGCACCCGTACGTCGACCGTGCCGGAGAAACCCGTGTTGGGCCGGGGGACGGAGGTCAGCGTGTACCGGTGACCGACCTCCAGCCGGAAGTCCTCCGAGCCCGGCATCTGCCACTGGGCGAGGAGGCCGGGGTCGGTGAGCGCGCGCCAGACCTTGGCCGGCGGGTGCGGGAAGAACTGGTCGACGCGGACGGTCGTCAGGTCGTCGTCGACGGCGAAGTCCTGGGCGGGTCCGTCAGCGGGTCCGCCTGCGGGTTCGTCTGCGGGGCTCATGGCTCGTCATGGTCGGGCATGCGGTCCAGCAGATCGCCGAGGCCCTTCAGCCGGTCGCGCCAGAACCGCTCGTACGGATGGAGCCAGTCCTGCACCTCGGCGAGCGGGGCGGCCTCCAGCCGGTAGATGCGCCGGCGCCCGGCCCGCTCCTCCGACACCAGGCCGGCGTCCCTGAGCACCTTGAGGTGCTCGGAGAGGCTCGGCCGGCGCATGTCGAAGTGGTCGGCGAGGGCCTGGACCGGCTGCGGTCCCTCGTCGCGCAGCAGCCGCAACACCTCGCGGCGGGTGCCGTTGGCGAGCGCGGCGAAGAGGCGGTCCTCACGGGCCCCGGTGATCGTCATGTCGCGTTCAGAAGCCTTCCTTCTCCGTCAGCAGCATCAGACCGTTGCCGTCCGGGTCCCGGAAGGAGGCCATCCGGCCCCAGGGCAGGTCGCCCGGCCCGTCCACCTCGACTCCGGCGGCCGTGAGCCGGGCGCAGTCGGCGTCGACATCGGTCGTGACCAACATGATCCCCCGGGTCTCACCCGGCACGAAACCACCCATGCCGGGTCCCGAGAGCGTGAAGACGGTCTGCGCGCCCCTCGGCGCGACCTGGAGCCAGCGGCCGGGAGGCGTCTCCCGGTCTGCGGTGACCTCGAAGCCGAGGACCTCGGTGTAGAAGCGCAGGGCCCGGTCCTGGTCGGCGACGGGGAGGGTGACGAAGGAGGCGTGGGTGATGTCCATGGGCATCACGATAGGTAGGAGTTTCCCTACGAGTCAAGCGTAGGGAGACTCCTACCTGTTGGTGGGCGCAGGTCAACGGGAGGAGTAGGGCAGCAGCGCCATCTCCCGGGCGTTCCTGATCGCGCGGGCGAGCAACCGCTGCTGCCGCGCCGTCACACGGGTGACCCGGCGGCCGCGGATCTTCCCCCGGTCGGAAAGAAACCCGCGCAGCAGATCGGTGTCCTTGTAGTCGATGTACGTGACGTCGGCCCGGATCGGCGGGCGGGAGCGGGACGGGGCGGTCCCACGGGCGGCTCGGGGCACGGGTCAGACCTCCAGCAGGGAGTCGAAGGCGGGCGGGAGCAGCTTCCAGGCGTCGGGCCCGGCGGCGTACTCGGCGTCGGTCAGCAGGCAGGACTCCAGGAGCGGTCCGAGTCCGTCCCGGTCCAGGCCGGGTGAGGTGAAGACGAGGTGCTGGCAGCGGTCACCGTGCTCGGGATGCCAGTCGAGTGCCGCGGCGGCACGGCGGACCGGCGGGACCAGGTCCCAGGCGGCGTCCGGCAGCGAGGCGAGCCAGGGCCCGGCGTTCTCCACGCACAGGGCGCCGCCCGCCGCGTCCCAGTGCAGCAGCGTGTCCGGCCGGTCGGCGAGCCAGAACCGCCCCCGGCTGCGGGCCGCCGCGCAGGTCAGGTCCTCCAGCGCCGCGTACAGCCGCTGCGGGTGGAACGGACGCCGCCGACGCCACACGAAGGTGGCGACCCCACTCGCGTCGTCCTCGGCCGGCAGCCGCGCGCAGGCCGGATGCTGGGCCGCGGCCGCCGCCTCCACGTCGAAGCCGGCGAACGCGGCCCGCACCAGCGCGGACCGCGCCGGACGTACGGGCGGCACCGGCGCCCCCTCCCGGGCCGGGTGCACCGGGGCAGCGGGCGTGCCGACCGCCACCCGGCGGGCCGTCGGGTGGAGCTGGGTGAGCAGGGCGTGGTCCTCCTCGTCCGCCTCCGCGGAGGCGGTGACGGCGAGGACGGGGGCATACTCCAGCTGCCGTGCGAACGTGTCGGCGACCGTGCGCCGGTCGGTGGCGGCGGCGGCCAGACCGCGGTCCGCGAGGTCGTCGCCGTTGGCGAGGCAGGGCAGGACGAGGGCCGGGTCGACGGCGGTGATCACGCCCGTCACCGTCAGTCCGGCGGCCGCGACCACCTCGGTCATCGCCCTGGGCTCGACGGAGTCCCAGAGCTCGACCACCGCGAGCCGGGTGCGCCCCTCGTACGAGAGCCGCCGCAGCTCCGGCACGAGGTCCTCGCGCAGGGCGCAGCAGGCGCAGTCGCCGACGAGGGGTGTCTCCCCCGCCGACACGATCCCGGCCGCGTCCCTGACCGTGCGCGCGACCGTGCCCCGCACGGCCGACGCGAGGTCGTGGTGGAGGGCGACGCTGTCCGGCACCTCGGCGAGCAGCTGGGCGACGGCGGCCCGCCGCGCGTCCGCGTGCAGGCCGCCGACGATCACGACGGACAGGCCGCGGGACCCCATCAGCGGTCTCCGCGCTTGCCGTACCGCCGCTCGAAGCGCTCCACCCGGCCCGCCGTGTCCAGGACGCGCGCGGTGCCCGTGTAGAAGGGGTGGCTGACGTTCGAGATCTCCACGTCGACGACCGGATACGTCCGCCCGTCCTCCCACTCGACCGTCTTCGCGCTCCTCATGGCCGAGCGGGTGAGGAAGGCGTGGCCCGCGGCGCGGTCGCGGAAGACCACGGGTCCGTACGGGGGATGGATTCCCTCGCGCATGCCGCTCAGCGCTCCTCTCGGAAGTCGACGTGCCGCCCGGCGACCGGGTCGTACTTGCGCAGGGTCATGCGGTCCGGGTCGTTGCGGCGGTTCTTGCGGGTGACGTAGGTGAAGCCGGTCCCCGCCGTGGACCGGAGCTTGACGACCGGACGGAGTTCGTTGCGTGCCATGCTGCTACCTTACTGAAAACGACTCCCATTACCAATACGAGAAAAAGAGAGGTGCGTCACCCGTGTCCGCCCACTGCATGCTGACCGGCGCCCGCCCGGGCTTCGGCAACTCCGTCTCCCACTCCCACCGGCGCACGTCGCGCCGCTTCGATCCCAATGTCCAGCGCAAGCGCTACTGGCTGCCGAGCGAGGGCAGGTTCGTGCGGCTGCGGCTGAGCACGAAGGGGATCAAGACGGTGGACTCCATCGGCGTCGAGGCGGCCGTCGCCCGCATCCGCGCCCGCGGGGTGCGGATCTGATGGCCAGGAAGAGCAAGATCGCGAAGAACGAACGGCGCCGGGAGACCGTCGCGCGCTACGCCGCCCGGCGCGCCGAACTCAAGGAGATCCTGCGCCGGCCCGGCTCCACCGCGACCGAACGGGACGCCGCCCGGAAGGAGTTGAGCGGGCAGCCCAGGGACGCCAGTGCCACCCGCGTACGCAACCGGGACGCCGTGGACGGGCGCCCGCGCGGCTACTTCCGCTCCTTCGGCCTCTCCCGGGTGAAGCTGCGTGAGCAAGCGCACGCCGGATTTCTCCCCGGGGTCCGCAAGTCGTCCTGGTAGCTTGCTGCGGTCGTCCCGGCGACCTCGGTCGTCACCCGCCCACCCTTGGGGGACTTGCAGTGACTTCGGCGACCTTCCCGCGCCAGCGGGTGCGGAGCGCGGCCGCGGCCGCGGGACTGGCGGCCGCACTCGTGCTGACCGCCTGCAGCAGTGACGGCGACTCGGGCTCCGGCTCCGCCACCTCGGCGAGCCCGACGGCCACCGCGAGCGGTGACACCGGAGGTTCCGGGGGCTCCGGGGGCTCCGGGGGCACGGGCGGCTCGGGGAAGCTCCAGGGCAGCTGGCTCGCCACGACGGACGGCAAGGCCGTGGCGCTGGTCGTCAACGGCAAGGAGGCCGGTCTCTTCGCCACCGGCGGCACCGTGTGCAGCGGCACCGCGGGCAAGGAGGCGGACATGCAGATGATCCACCTCAAGTGCACCAAGGGCGCCGCCGACCGCACCGACGGCATGGTCGAGTCCATCGGCGCCACGACCATGAAGGTCAAGTGGGAGGGCGGCCTCGTGGAGACCTACCGCAAGGCCGAGGGCGGCAAGCTGCCCTCCGGACTGCCTTCGGCGGGCCTCGGTTCCTGAGCCGTCCGACCGTCAGCCGTGTACCGACCCACGGGCCGCGCGATCCTTCGGGGTCGGCGGCCCGTGGGCGTTCGGGGCCGGCGGGCCTCGGTTCCTGAGCCGTCCGACCGTCAGCCGTGTACCGACCCACGGGCCGCGCGATCCTTCGGGGTCGGCGGCCCGTGGGCGTTCGGGGCCGGCGGCCCTTGGGCGTTCGGGTCGCCGGAACCGTCTGGGCCGTCGGCGGTCGCGATTCGGGTGCGAAAAGGTGGGGCGCGCGGTGGACGCGGGCCGGGTTGCGTGATGATCCATGTGCACCGTCACGACCACTGGGGGAACCCATGCGCGCCCTTCCCATCGCCGTCACCGTCCTCACGGCGGCTCTCACCCTGTCCGCCTGCGACGACGGCGGCGCAGGCGGCGACACCGACGCCAAGCCCTCCGCGGCCTCCGGCACCTGCACCGCCGACCACGTCGGCATCGAGGTCGGCCCCGGCAACGCCGCTCCCGCCGCCGGCGACACCGGCAACATCCCCGTCACCGTCACCAACCGCGGCCCCGCCGACTGCACCCTGCACGGCTTCCCGCGCGCCGCGCTGCTCGGCGGTTCCGACAGCTGGACCATCGCCACGCAGGAGGGGGCGAACCCGGTGAAGGTGAAGCTCAAGCGGGACGAGGCGGCGGCCTTCACGATCACGTACGTACGGGGACCCGCGGGCGACTCCGCGAAGAGCGCCGACGCCGAGAAGGTGGAGATCGGCCTGCCCGGGTCGGACGCCACGCAGTCCTTCCCGTGGACGTACGGCCCGGTCACCCTGAAGGGCGGATCCGCGCCGGACGCCTCGGTCAGCCCGTTCCAGACGGCGGGCGACTGAGCCGGGCCCGTACGCCCGGCGGAGTCCCGGCGTACGGGCCCGGCTCGGGTCAGTCCAGCCGGGGGCGGGAGCCGACCTGGGCGCGGTCGGCCGCCGCCGCGCCCTCTTCCCAGCCCGCGGCGTCCGTGATCCCGCGCAGCCGGGTGGTCACCGTCCGCGGGAACATGTCCTCCATCCGGTCCGCGACGGCCACGTCGCGGGCCGCGAGGACCGGCAGCAGCTCACCGGCCGACTCGGACACCTGCCCCTCGGCGGCCGCCGCGAGACGGTCGCCGATCCGGTGCGCGTACGCCGCCAGGAAGGACTGCCGGAACGTCTTGGTGCGCTTGCGTCCGCCCGCCCGCTGCGCGGCCTCCGCCTTCGTCATCGCGGTCGTGGCCTGCACGAGCAGCGAGGTGTGGAGGAGTTCGACGGCCTCCAGGTCGGGCTCGAAGCCGACCACGGTGGAGAAGCCGAGGTCGTCGTTCCACACCGCCCGGCAGCGGTTCGCCCGGGCCACCGCGTCCAGCAGCACCGCCTTGGCCGTCTCGTACGGCGCCTCCACCCCGACCCGGCAGGCGCCCGGCGCGTCCTTGGCGTGCGTACGGGCCGCGAGCAGCGCCTCGTCGATGCTGTGCCGCGCCATCAGCTCCTGGGCCTTGGCGCTCAGCGCCTCCGCCTCCTCCGGGAACCCGGTCGCCTCCGCCTTGGCGAGCAGCGCGCGGATCCGCCCGAGCATCCGGGAGTCCTGGGCGGTCCGCCCGGAGTCGCGGCCGGAGGCGGGGCGGGGTGCGTCGAGCGGCTCGATCGAGGGCAGCCGCAGCAGCAGCCGGTACAGCTCCAGGACGGCCGTCGCGTGGGAGAAGCGGTCGGTGGGCGGAGCCGGCTTCCCGGCCGCGAGTTCGTCGAGCTGCGCCGCCCAGCGCGGCCCCCGGGCGCCCTCCTGCCGCCGCTTCGACTGCGCCACGATCAGCTCCGACGCCAGCCGCACGTGGACGTCGTCCAGCTCGCGCCGCACCAGGCGTACGACATCGGCGGGCTGCCAGCCCCGGCGCCACGCGGCGGCGACGAACTCCTCGCCCCGCCGGGCCAGTTCGGCGTCCGAGGCGGGGTCGGCGGCGAGCAGCGAGGCGCCCGCGTCGAGGGCGGAGTCGGTGTCGGCGTAGAGGGCCTCGAAGGCGCGCTCCACGGTGCCGGGCGTGCTGCTGGTCATCCCTCGATCGTGCCACGCCGGCGGACCGGGCCCCGCCCGGCCTGCGGGGAGGGTGGGTCCAGCCCTACCCCGGGGACGCCCGCTGGTGGTCGTGTGCGCGGGCGCGGCGGGCGGTTCGCTGGGAGGCATGACCACCACAGCCGTGCGCATCCGATCCCTGCGCCGTCACTACGGCGCCGTCGCCGCCCTGAACGGGGTCGACCTGGACTTCGCGGAGGGGAGCTTCACCGCCGTGATGGGGCCCTCGGGGTCGGGCAAGTCGACCCTCCTGCACTGCGCGGCGGGGCTTGACCGGCCCACCTCCGGGACGGTGACCGTGGCCGGGACCGAGCTCGCCGCGCTGAGCGAACGGCGGCGGACGCTGCTGCGGCGGGAGCTGATCGGGTTCGTGTTCCAGTCCTTCGGTCTGCTGCCGTCGCTCACCGCGGCGCAGAACGTCGCGCTGCCGGCGCGGCTGGCCGGGCGGCGCCCCTCGCGCGGGGCGGTGCGGGAGGCGCTGGAGCGGGTGGGGCTGGCCGGGCGTGCCGGGCACCGTCCCTCGCAGCTGTCGGGCGGCCAGCAGCAGCGGGTCGCCCTGGCCCGGGCACTGATCACCCGCCCCGCCGTCCTCTTCGCGGACGAGCCGACAGGGGCCCTGGACACCGTGGCCGGCCGCGAAGTGCTGCTGCTCCTGCGGGAGTCGGTGGACCGGGAGGGGCGGACGACCGTGATGGTCACGCACGACCCGGTGGCCGCCGCGTACGCGGACCGCGTGGTCTTCCTGGTCGACGGGCGGCTGAGCGGGGAGCTGTCGGCGCCGACGGCGGCGGACGTCGCCGCGCGGCTGGCCCGCCTGGAGGGCCCGCGCACGGCTCCGGCGGGTGCGCCGTGCTGACGGTGGCGTCGCTGCGCACGCGATGGGCCTCGCTCCTCGGCTCGTTCGTCGCGGTGGCGCTCGGGGTCGGGGTGACGGCGGCGATGGGGCTCTGCCTCGCCGCGGCGCAGGACCCCGGCGCCCGGGGGCCCCAGCGCTTCGCCGGGTCGCCGGTCGTGGTCATGGGCCGGGACACGCTCACGGTGGAGGTGCGGCGGGGGCCGTCCACCGCGCACGTGTCGAAGAAGCTGGCGCATCCACACCCTGTGGACGGCGAACTGCTGCGTCGGCTCAGGGACTTGGGGCCCGTACGGATCGACGGGGCGGCCCGGCACGCGGTCGGCGTCGACGCGCCCGCGGCGGCCGTGCGCGAGGTGGTCCGCAGGTTCTCGTCGGAGGCCCGGTCCCCGGCGGAAGCCGGGTCCTCGGCGGAGGCCGACGGGGGTGGCCGGGCGCGCGTGCTGACGGGAGCGGACCGCCGGCTGGCCGATCCGGCGGCGGCGCGGGACGCCGGGGCGCTGGTCGGCGTCGACGCTCTGCTGGGGACGGCGGCCGGGGTCACGGTGTTCGTCTCCGTCTTCGTGACGGCGTCCACGTTCGCCCTCGCGGGGGCCCTGCGGCGGCGGGAGTTCGGGCTGCTGCGGCTGGCCGGGGCCACGCCCGGGCGGGTCCGGCGGCTGCTGCTCGGGGAGGCCCTCGCGGTGGGCGTCGCGGCCTCGGCGGCGGGGTGCGCGCTGGGGGCGTGGGGAGCGCCGCGGCTGGTGCGGGCGCTGGTGGAGGGAGAGGTGGCGCCGCCGTGGTTCGCGCTGCGGGGGACGACGTACTGGCCGTACGAGGTCGCGTGCGCCGTCGGCCTGTCGGTGTCCGTCGCGGGCGCGTGGGCCGCAGCGCGCCGGGCCGGCCGGACCTCTCCTGCCGAGGCGCTGCGCGAGGCGGCGGTGGACACGGGAGTGCTGCCTCGGCCGCGACGGGTGCTCGGGCTCGTGCTGCTGGCGGCCGGGCTCGGTCTGCTGGCCTGGCAGCTCGGGACCGAACCGGCCGAGCTGCTCAAGCGCAAGACGTACACGACCCGGCCGATGCTGCTGGTCACGGCGGTGGCCGCGCTGGCACCCGCCCTGGTCCGGCCGCTCGCGGGGCTGGTCCGGCTGCCCGGCGCGACGGGTCTGCTGGTCCGCGAGAACGCGCGCGCCTCCGTGCGGCGGACGTCGGCCGTGGCCGCCCCGGCCCTGGTGACCGTGGCACTGGCCGGCTGCCTGCTCGGGTCGGCGGGAACCGTCGCGGAGTCGGGGGCGAGGGAGGCCCGTGACCTGACGCGCGCCCGGTTCGTCGTGACCGGCGACGCCCTCAGGCCGGTGCGGGTGCCGGGCGCGACGGTGTCGGGCACGGCATCCACGGCCGTGTTCGTCCGGGAGGAGGGGACGGCGCTGATCCGGTCGGAGGCGCGGGCGGTGACGGACGTGGCGGCGTTCGCGTCGGTGGCACGGCTGCCGGTGGTGGCCGGGGACGTACGCGACCTCGACGACCGCTCCATCGTCGTGAACGAGGAGTGGGAGCGGCACGAGGTGGGTTCCCGGGTCCTGGTGTGGCTCGGCGACGGGCGGCCGGCCCGGCTGCGGGTCGCCGCCGTGCTGGCGCGGGGCACCGGCGACAGCGGGGCGTACGTGACCGCGGCGAACGCGCCCCGGGCCCCTCTCGACCGGCTCGACGTGGGGGTGCGGAAGGGCGCGGACCCGGCGGCCGTCGCGGCCCGCCTGCGGGCGGCCGGCACCGGCGGGCAGGTCCGTACGACCGGGGCCTGGCTCGCGGCGGCACATCCGCGCTCCGGTCCGCAGACCCGGCTCGGGCTGTTCGTGGTGCTGGGCATCGCCCTGGTCCACGCCGTCCTGTCGCTCGCGGGCACGTCGCTGATGGCGACCTCCGCGCGGGGTGCGGAACTGCGGTCGCTGCGGCTGGCGGGGGCCACCCGGGCACAGGTGCTGCGGGTGGTCGCGGGCGAGTCGGTGGTGGGGGTCGCCGTGGGCGCGGTCCTCGGCGTCGCCGTGACCGCCGTGAGCCTCGGCGGACTCGCGATCGCCCTGGGGCGCCTGTCGGCCCCGGTGACGGCGGCGGTGCCGTGGGGGCTGCTCGGCGGCTGCGCGGGGGTGTGCCTGGTGGTCGCGGTGGGTGCCTCGGTGGCGGGCGCGGCGCGGCTCACCCGTCTCGACCACCCGTCGGCGGGCCGCACGAAGGGGATGTCAACTTCGGGTTGACACCCTTCCACTGTCAACCTACGGTTGACACATGACGACGAACCCGGCGGGCAAGGCGACCGTGCGCCTCGACGACCTGATCGAGGCCATCAAGAAGGTCCACACCGACGCACTCGACCAGCTCCAGGACGCGGTGATCGCCGCGGACCACCTCGGCGAGGTGGCCGACCACCTGATCGGCCACTTCGTGGACCAGGCCCGGCGCTCCGGCGCCTCCTGGACGGACATCGGCAGGAGCATGGGCGTCACGCGGCAGGCCGCCCAGAAGCGTTTCGTGCCCAAGGCCGAGTCGGACCTCGACCCGAGCCAGGGCTTCGGGCGCTACACCGAGCGCGCCCGGAAGGTGGTGATGGCCGCGCACAACGAGGCCAAAAGCGCGGGGAACGCCGAGGGCCTGCCCGAGCACCTCGTCCTCGGCCTGACCAGCGAACCCGAGGCACTCGCCGCCCGGGCGGTCACGGCGCAGGGCGTGACCCTGGACGCCGTCCGCGCGGCCGCCGCCGGCGCGCTCCCGCCGGCCTCCCCCGAGGTCCCGGAGCTCGTGCCCTACGGCCCCGCGGCGAAGAAGGTCCTGGAGCTCACCTTCCGCGAGGCCCTGCGCCTCGGCCACAACTACGTCGGCACGGAGCACATCCTCCTGGCCCTGCTGGAGCACGAGAACGGCGAGGGCGTCCTGACCGGCCTCGGCCTGGACAAGCCGACGACCGAGAACCACGTCACGCGGGCCCTCGCGGACATCCAGCAGCGCCTGGCCCAGACGGCGGAGTGACCCGACCCGGGGCACGGCGGACCGGGCGGAACGGTCGGACCGGGAGGCGCGGTCGGGACCGGGAGGCGCCATCGGGACCGGACGAGCGGGGCCGGGCAGGACCGAGCGGGATCAGAGGCGTCGGCGTCGGACCCGGACCGCGTGTCCTGGGGCGCCCTCCGCGACCCGGGTCACCCTGTCCCCGTCGCCCGCCGGCCCTTGGTCCCCCGCCCCCGTCGCCCGCAAGGGCGGGCTGGCGCCCCTCGGACGGGCACCCGCCACCGCTCCCCGTCCGGCCCCGCGCGGGCAGGCGTCCGGGACACGGACGCGGCGGCGCGCGGCGCGCGGCGCGGAAAACGCCGATGTCAGACCCCCCTGCGACACTCGCAGACATGACGGACCGGTGGGCGCTCGCCCCGGCCGAGGACGGCGGCGCCGAAGTCGTCGCCCTCGGCCGGGACGGGCTGCCCGCGGGACCGGTCCGGCGCGAGGCGGACCTCGTCGAGGCCGTGCGGACACGACCCGACGTGGTCCGGTGGGTGTGGCGGTCGACGGCCGAGGTGTATCCGCGCCTGCTCGCCGCGGGGGTGCGAGTCGAGCGGTGCTACGACATCGAGGCGGCCGAGACCCTGCTGCTCGGCCACGAGGGGCGCCTCGGTGAACCCCGGTCGGCGGCCGCCGCCCTCGCCCGGCTGCGCGGCGGCCCCGTGCCCCAGGACCCGCCCCAGCGTTCCGCCGAGCCCGGCTCGCAGTCCTCCCTCTTCGAACCGCGCCCCACGCGCGTACCCCTGGGCGACCTCCTGGAGGTGTACGCGGACCAGCAGCGCCGGCACGACGCGGCGGCGCACCCGGACCGGATGCGGCTGCTGACGGCGGCCGAGTCCGCGGGCATGCTGGTGGCCGCCGAGATGAACGGCTCGGGGCTCCCCTGGAGCGCGGACGTCCACCGCGAGGTCCTGCACGAACTGCTCGGCGAGCGGTACGCGGGCGGCGGCGAGCCCCGCCGCCTGGCCGAGCTGGCGGACGAGGTGTCGGCCGCCTTCGGCCGGCGGGTGCGCCCCGACCTGCCGGCGGACGTCGTGAAGGCGTTCGCCCAGGCCGGCATCAAGGTCAGGTCCACCCGGCGGTGGGAGCTGGAGTCCGTCGACCACCCGGCCGTGAAGCCCCTGCTGGAGTACAAGAAGCTGTACCGGATCTGGGTCGCGCACGGCTGGTCCTGGCTCCAGGACTGGGTCAGGGACGGCCGTTTCCGCCCCGAGTACCTGCCGGGCGGCACGGTCACCGGCCGCTGGGTGACGAACGGCGGCGGCGCCCTGCAGATCCCCAAGGTGATCCGCCGCGCCGTCGTCGCCGACCCCGGCTGGCGGCTCGTCGTGGCCGACGCCGACCAGATGGAACCGCGCGTACTGGCGGCGATCTCCCGCGACCCCGGCCTGATGGAGGTCGCCGGCCGTGAGAGCGACCTGTACCAGTCGGTGTCCGACCGGGCCTTCTCCGGTGACCGCGCCCAGGCGAAACTCGCCGTCCTCGGCGCGGTGTACGGGCAGACGTCCGGCGACGGACTGAAGAACCTGGCCCTGCTGCGCCGCCGCTTCCCCCAGGCCGTCGCCTACGTCGACGACGCGGCCCGGGCGGGCGAGGAGGGGCGCCTGGTGCGGACGTGGCTGGGGCGGACGTGTCCCCCGGCGGCGGGTTCCGGCGAGGGGGCGGAGGAGGCCGGCATCCCCCAGGACACCCCGGCGGACGCGGGCGGCACGGACACCGCCGACCAGGGCTGGGTCCCCGGCTACGCGTCCAGCGACTCCCGCGCCCGGGGCCGCTTCGCCCGCAACTTCGTCGTCCAGGGCAGCGCCGCCGACTGGGCCCTGCTGGTGCTCGCCGCCCTGCGCCGCACCTGCGCGGGCCTCGCCGCCGAGCTCGTCTTCTTCCAGCACGACGAGGTGATCGTGCACTGCCCCGCCGAGGAGGCCGACACGGTGGTGACCGCGATCCGCGAGGCGGCGGAGCTGGCGGGCACGCTCACCTTCGGCCGCACCCCGGTCCGCTTCCCGTTCACCACGGCCGTGGTGGAGTGCTACGCCGACGCGAAGTGAGCGGCCCGCACGAAGCGGCGGCAGGTCACCTCGCGGCGAGCAGCGCGGCCAGCTCCTCGACCACCGGCGTGTCCCTGCCCGCCAGCGCGTCGAGCGCCGACTCCCACTCCGCGTAGGCCTCATCGATGCGCCCCCGGGCACGGAGCAGCAGCCCGCGCTGGTGGCGGGCGAGCCCCTGCGTGAACCGGTCCGCACGCCGGTCGGCCCGGCGGAGCAGCACCTCGCACTCCCGGGCGGCGCGTTCCACCGACCCGAGCCGGCGCAACGCCCGCACCAGCCCCAGCCGGGTCTGCGACTCCCCGTGCCAGTAGCCGTGCCCGTCGAGGATGCGCAGGCTCTCCTCGAAGTGCGGTACGGCGGCGGAGGGTTCACCGAGGGTGAGGTGCGCGAAGCCGATGTTGCAGTGGGCGGAGTGCCGCAGGATCACGTCGTCCGTCGCGTCGCCGATCGCGAGGCTGCGCTTGTGGTGGGCGATGGCGGCCCGGGGGTCCGTGTGCTCGTACAGGTTGCCCAGGTGGCTGTAGGTGACGGCCTCCGTGTGCGGGTCGCCCAGCGTGCGGGAGAGCTCCAGGCTCTGGAGCAGCGCCTCACCCGACTCGGCGTAGCGTCCGAGCCCTTCGAGCAGCATCCCGCGGTTGTTCAGTCCCCGGCGCACGCAGGACAGCACGCCGAGCCGCCGCCAGACGGCCAGCGCCTGATCGTTCAGGGCGAGCGCGTCGGTCGTGCGTCCCGTCATGAAGTGCAGTCCCGCCAGGTCGCCGAGCGCGTACGCCTCCGCCGCCTCGTCGCCGAGCCGTCGCGCCGCCCCGAGCGCCGCCCGCTGGATCACCTCCACCTCGGCGACCCGGCCGCTGCGCTGCACGTACGGGTGGATCAGGCGCGCCAGGACAAGGACGTGCGGGTGGGAGTGCGCGTAGCGCTCGACGAGGGCCACCACGTTCTCCAGCTCCTGGTCACCCCAGGCGAACGCCTCCCCGGCCGAGGCGAACGGCGGCACGGACCCGACGTCGGCCGCGTGCGACGGGGGCTGCGAGGCGGTCGGGCGGCTCCGGTCCTCGCGGTCCGGACCGGACTCGACGATGGCATCGAGGGACCGAGCGGCGACGGCGGCGTACCAGCGCAGGGCACGCTCGACGACGCAGGCACCATCGCCCCCGAGACCGGCGCCCCCGCCAGCACGGCCACCGACGGACGGGACCGGGCTTGCGTCACCGGTGCCTACGCCGGCCCCAACACCAGTGCCGGTGGACCGGGCCGGGCTTGCGTGGCCGGTGCCTACGCCGGTGCTGGTGGACCGGGCCTGGCCTGCGTCACCGGTGCCTACGCCGGCCCCAACAGCGGTGCTGGTGGACCGGACCGGGCTTGCGTCACCGGTGCCTACGCCGGCCCCAACACCGGTGCCGGTGAGCCTTTCCGTCCCGCTGAGTCCGGTCGGCTCCGTGCCGCCGGTCCCGCCGTCCTCCGGCGCCCCTACGTCATCCGTCCCGGATCGCCCTCCGGTCCCAGCGGGCCCACCTGTCCCGCTGACCCCGGTCGCCTCCGTGCCGCCGTCCCCCGTCGACGGCCGCGCGATCTCGCGGGCGAAGTCGCGGACCAGGTCGTGGGGTGCGTAGCGGCCGTACGCCGTCTCCTCCAGGAGGGCGACGTCGACCAGCCGGTCCAGCGCGGCCTCGGCCCGCCGAGCGTCGGTGCCGGTGAGCCGGGCGAGGAGTGGCACCCCGTACCCGGGGAGATCGAGCGCTCCGATGCGGAGCAACGCCAGCGCGGCGTCCCGGTCCGCCTCCCGCGTGGAGGTGCGCAGCGCGTCGTGGGCCACGGCCAGCGACCTGCGCACGCTCAGGTCGTCGTACTCGAAGTGGTGCAACCGCCCTTCGGTGGCCGCAAGTTGCCCGGCGAGGACGTCAGGCGTGAGGGCCCGGCGGGCGGCGAGGCGGGCCGCGACGATCCGCAGGGCGAGCGGCAGACGGCCGGTGAGTTCGACGAGCGGGTGCGCGCCGTCGAGCCCCTCCTCCCGCCCGGACACCGCGCGCAGCAGCTCCGCGCTCTCCTCGTCGGACAGCGGCGGGAGCGGGAAGCGGTGGGCGCCGTCGAGCGCGGTGAGCGGCGAACGGCTCGTCACGATCACCGCGCACCCGGCACCGGCCGGCAGCAGCGGCCGTACCTGTGCGGCGTTCGCCGCGTCGTCCAGCACCATGAGCGTGCGCGTCGGCGCGAGCACCGAGCGGAGCAACGCCGATGCCGCGTCCGGGTGTTCGGGGATGCGGCGCGGCTCGGTGCCGAGGTCGCGCAGCAGCGAGGCGAGCGCCTGTCCGGGCCCGAGCGGGGTCATCCCCGGCGTGGCACCGTGCAGGTTGACGTACAGCTGGCCGTCGGGGAAACGTTTCCGCAGAGCGTGGGCGACGTGCAGCGCGAGGGCGCTCTTGCCGACGCCGGCCATGCCGCTGAGCACGGCGAGCGCGGCGGCGTCCGGACGCCGGCACGTGCCCTCGCCGGTTCGGAGGTCCGCGCCGGTACGGGGCTCCGCGCCGGTTCGGTTTTCCGCGCCGGGGCTCCCGTCCCCGTGGCCGCCGCTCCGCTCCTGGGGGCCGTCGCCCCGGCCGCCGTCGCCGCTCCTCGGTGTACGGGTGCCCCCGCTGCTGTCGCCGTCGCGGCCCACCCGCCGACCGTCACCCCGGTCGCCGTCCCCGTCGTCCTCGCGGGCCAGGACGCGGCGGAGGCTCTCGATGATGTCGCGACGTCCGATGAAGTGGGCCGGCGCGGGCGGGAGTTGAGCGGGGAGAGGGAGACCGGCGTCCGTTGCGGGCGGAGCTGCGGACTCGGTGACACCTGCCGCGCCGGCGCCCACGACGGCTGCCGCACCCGCTCCCGAGGAAGCCGCCGAACCCACCTCCGCGAGAGCCGCTTCACTCGCCCCCGCGGGAGCCGCCGAACCCACCTCCGTGCGAGCTGCCGCACCCGCCCCCGGGGGAAACGCCTCCCCCGCCTCCGCGAGAGCCGCTTCACTCGCCCCCGCGGAGGCCGCCGAACCCACCTCCGTACGGGCCGTCGCGCCCGCCCCCGCAGGAGCCACCGCGCCCGCATCCGTGGTCGCCGCCGAACCCGCATCCGTCCGAACTACCGCACCCACGCCCGTAGGAGCCGCCGAACCCGCATCCGTGGTCGCCGCCGAACCCGCCCCCGTCCGGGCCGTGGAGCCCACCTCCGTGGGAGCGACCGCACCCGCGTCCTCGGAGGCAGCCGTCCGCCCCTCCCGTCCCGTCGGCTCCCGGGGCGGCTCCGTGCCCTGGCACCCCTCGCACCCCTCGGACGCTTGCGGACCGGTGACGGACTCGCCCGTCCCGGTGTCCCCGTCTTGGAGGATCTCCAGGTGGGCCTCGCGCACCGCGGGCCCCGGCTCGATGCCGAGTTCGCCGATCAGCCGGGCCCGGAGATCGCGGTGCACGGCCAGCGCCTCCGCCTGCCGGCCCGTGCGGTGCAGGACGAGCATCAGCAGCCGGTGGAAGGACTCCCGCAGCGGATGCCCGGCGACGAGGGCCGCCAGTTCGGGCGCCAGCCGGTTGAGTTGGCGGCCCGCGGCACCCGTGGTCCCGTCCGCCGCCTCCGCGAGACGCAGTTCGGCGTCGTACCGCCACTCCAGGAGCTGGAGCCGCGCCTCCTCCAGCCGGGGGACGAGCGCGTGGCCGCCGGTGTGCGGCGGCAGGCCGCTGAGCGGCTGCCCGCGCCACAGGGCGAGCGCGGCGTCCGCCTCCCGCCGTACGAGGGCCCAGTCGCGCCGGGTGTGCGCGGCGCGGGCCGCGGTGAGGCGGCGCTCGAAGACCTGGACGTCCAGTTCGCCGTCGCCGATCCGCAGGAGATAGCCGGGGGCCACGGCACGCAGGCGCGTCGGGCAGTCGAGGAGGCGCCGCAGCCGGGACACGTGGTTCTGCAACGAGGCGTGGGCGGAGGCCGGCGGCGCGCCGTCCCACAGCGCGTCCTTGAGCACGTGCACCGGGACGACCCGGCCCGGTTCGAGGAGCAGCGCGACCAGCAGGGCGCGCGTCTTGCCGCCGCCGACCGGGGTGACGGAGCCGTCCGCGCCGTACAGGACAGGCGGACCCAGCAGTCCGAACCGCAGCCCGTCCCGCATCACGCCGCCCCACTGCCTTCCCGCGGAGTCCGCTTCGGGCGGCCACGCCCGGCGACTCCGCGCCGACTTACGACGAGTTCCCGCCGACCGACTCGCGATTCCTTGGAGAACCGTTGGCCACATGTTAGCGATCCGTTGGTGCGGTCTGATGTGATCACATCATCGAATCTGGCCCGACGGCGCGCGCGTACGCCGCGCAACTCGGGGGAGTGACGCCGCCGCGGCCGGATTCGGGAACGCGGGAGGGCCCCGGTCGCCAGAGGTGAGCGACCGGGGCCCTCGTCCGCCCGGAGACGGTGGGCGGACGTGCGCGTTCCGCGGCCCTCACGGGGCCCGGCGCTCGCCGCGAAGGTCAGATGACCGGCGGCCGTCCGAGCCGGGTGAGCCGCCAGACCGTCCGCCACCGCATCGGCCGCCGCTCCCCGCCCGACACCCGGAACCCCTCCACGAAGCCGCCGAACCAGGCCCGCAGCCCGCCCGCCGACCGGGTGCGGACGAGCGTGAGCAGCACCCAGACGCCGAGGTGGACGGGGATGAGCGGCAGGGGCAGCCGCCGCCGCACGAGCCAGACCCGGTTGCGGGCGGTCACCCGGTGGTAGATGGCGTGCCGCGCGGGCGAGGTCTTCGGGTGCTGGAGCAGCAGTGCGGGCTCGTACAGGACGGTCCAGCCGGCGTCGGCGGCGCGCCAGGCGACGTCGGTCTCCTCGTGGGCGAAGAAGAACTCGGCCGGCCAGTCCCCGATCTCGTCCAGCATGCGCATGGAGAAGGCGTGCCCGCCGCCGAGGAATCCGGTGACGGGTCCGCCGCGCAGGGGGTCACGGGCGCCGACGCGGGGCACGTGCCGCCGCTGGGTCTCGCCGTGCTCGTCGGCGATGCGGAAGCCGACGATGCCGAGCCGCGGGTCGCCCGCGAAGAGGTCGCGCACCCGGCGCAGCACGTCGGCGTCGACGAGGAGCCCGTCGTCGTCGAGTTCGACCACGACGTCGATGTCCCCGAACTCCCGCAGGGTCCGCAGGCCCACGTTGCGGCCGCCGGGGCAGCCGAGGTTCTCGTCCACCTCGACGGGCGTGACCTCGCCGGGCAGTCCCAGCCGCTCGGCGAAGTCCGGCAGCGGGCAGCCGTTCCCGACGATCACGATCCGCGCGGGCGCGACGTCCTGCTTGGCGACGGACGCCAGCAGCGCGTCGACCTCGGCGGGCCGGTTCCCCATGGTCACCACGGCAACTGCGATCCGCGGTTCTGCCACCACGACACCCACCTCATCTCGGCCGACGACTAGTGCGCGATGCTAGCCGTTCACCGCCTCGTACCCCGTCGTACGGCCCATGTCCTCATTCCTGCCGCCCGTTCGCGCGCCGGGCGTGTGTCCCGTCCACGGAAGGCGGTCCCCGGACGGCGTCCGTCCGTCCCCGCGAGCGGCCGGTTCCGCGCGGAAACCTTCACGAGAACCGACACCCTCGTGCCCCGCGTCCTGCTCTACGGTGCCGTCAGTCACCCATGACCCGGGAGGAACCGTGCAGCAGCCGAAGGCGGCGCTCGCCGAGCGGACGGCCGACCGCAGACGCGGGGACGGCGACCCCCGCGCCCTGGTCGGGGAGATGCGGCGCTCGGTGCTGCTGGTGCCGGTGGCCGACGGCGGTCTGTGGTCGGTGCGTTCGGGCGGGGTGCGGTGGATCTGCGGATTCAGCGACGAGGCCGCGCTGGCCCGGTTCGCCCTGCGTCACGGACCCGGCGACCGGCCGATGGAGTACGCGGCGCTGCTCGGGGCGCGCATCGTCGACGAGATCGTGCCCTCCCTCGGTGAACCCGCCGGTCTCGCCGTCGACATCGCCACGGAGGACGGGGCGATGTTCTTCCCGCCGGTCGCCGGCATCGTCCCCGACGCGGTAGCCGTCGACACCGGCCGCCCGGCCCCGGAGGCGCGCCAGTGAGCGGTGACGACGCGGACCTGAATCTCGACAAGGCGTCCGTCGCCAAGTTCACCCAGGGCATCGGCGCGACGATCGACCAGCTCGGCGAGCTGGGCGGCCCCACCGGCTCCATCATGGGGAAGGGTTTCTCACAGCTGGCGATGACCGGGATGGAGGCCGGGCACCACGGCCTCTCCGTCGACTTCGAGGACTTCTGCGAGCGCTGGGAGTGGGGCGTACGGGCCCTGGTGCACGACGCCAGTGCGATCGCGGACCGCCTCGGCCTGGCGGCGGGCACCCTGTGGGAGCACGACCGGTACGTCGAGGGCGCGGTCAAGGTGGGCGTCAACTCGGTGTTCGGCGGCAACCCGCACGCGAGCGAGGAGGACATCGCCGCGCAGGACTGGGGCGACGTCTTCACGCCCGACGCCCTGGACCCCGACTGGAGTGCCGAGTCCTGGGACAAGGCCGGTCAGGACATGGAGCAGACCTGGAAGGACACCGGCCGGACCGTGCTCACCGAGGGCCAGGGCGGCCGGCGGTCCGAGGCGCTCAACGACGTGCTCGGCATCTCCGACGACCAGTGGAACCAGGCGCTGGACGACACCTTCGGCCCCTCGCCGGAGGAGCGCGCCGCACAGGACCAGCAGGGCGAGTAGGGGGAACCGGGCATGGGCATCGGCGACTTCATCAGCGACATCACCCCCGACTCGGTCGAGGACGCGGTCGAGGACGGCGCCGAGTGGGTGGGCAACCGGGTCGAGGACGCCGGCAACTGGACCGCCGACCGGCTGGACGACGTCGGCTGGGAGTCCGGCGCCGACTGGGTGCGCGAGCAGTCCCGCTCGGTCGCCAACCGGCTGGGCGCCGAGGTCGAGGAGATGGACCTCGGGCAGACCGAGGACAAGACCAAGCTGGTCTACGGCAGTCCCGCCAAGATCAACGCGACCGCCGCCACCCTGCGTACCTTCCAGACGGCGTTCGACGACACCGGCGACGGACTCAGGGGCCTCGACTCGTCGCGGCTGAAGGGCGAGGCCGCCGAGGCGCTGCGCACCGCGGTGGGCACTCAGCCGCCCAAGTGGTACACCGCCGCCGACTCCGTCGCGAAGGCGGTCGGCGCCCTGGAGACGTTCGCCGACACCGTCACCTGGGCGCAGGGACAGGCGCAGACCGCGATCGACAAGTGGAAGAAGGGCGTGAAGGCGTCCGAGGACGCCGCCGACGCCCACCGCAAGAAGGTCGACGACTACAACGGCGCCGTCGACCGCTACAACGCGCAGCCCGCCGACAGGCGCGACCCGGCCTCCCTCCCGCCGAAGCCCGCCGCGACCTTCGAGGACCCCGGCAAGAAGCTGATGCAGGAGGCGCAGGACCTCCTCGCCGACGCCCGCACGCAGCGCAACACGGCGGCGGAGACGGCGCGTTCGGCCGTCCGCGCCGCCCGCGACATGGCCCCCCGCAAGCCGTCGTACGCCGAGCAGCTGCGTGACGGGCTCCAGGAGGCCCAGTTCATGGGCGACCACGTCGGCGGCGGCCTCATCAAGGGCACCGCCGGGCTGCTGAACTTCGTCCGCAGCGTCAACCCGACGGACCCGTACAACATCACGCACCCCGCCGAGTACGCCACCTCCCTCAACAGCCTCGCCGCGGGGCTGGTCGTCGCCGCCAACGACCCGGTCGGCACCGGCAAGCAGATGATCGGCGACTTCATGAAGGACCCGGCGGAGGGCTTCGGGCGGCTGATCCCCGACCTCGCGCTGACCGCGGCCACCGGGGGCGGCGGCGCCGCCGTGAAGGGCGTCCGCCTCGCCGAGGACGCCGCCGAGGCGGCCCGGCTGCGCAGGCTGATGGACGACAGCCCGGACGGCACGCACAGCCGGCCCGACGGGGAGCGCGTCAGCGACGGCACCGACCCGGTGGACCTCGCCTCGGGCCGGATGTACCTGCCCCAGACCGACGTCGAACTGCCCGGCATCCTGCCGCTGGTCTTCACCCGCCGCACCGAGTCCGGCTGTACGGCCGGCCGCTTCCTCGGGACCGCCTGGACGTCCACCGTCGACGAACGCCTGCAGATCGACGCCATCGGCGTCGTGCACGTCACCGCCGACGGGCTGCTGATCCCGTACCCGCACCCGGCCCCCGGCCTGCCCACCGCGCCGCGGCCGGGCCGCTTCCGCACCCGCCTCGCGCGGGACACCGACGGCGGCTACACGGTCACCGACCCCGACACCGGCCTGGTCCGCCGCTTCACCGCGCCGCCCGGCCGCGAACCCGGAGACGACGGCGTCGCCTGGCTGTCGGACCTCACCGACCGCAACGGCCACACCGTCACCGTCGACCGCGCCGACGACGGCCTGCCGCTGGCCGTGGTCCACTCGGCGGGCCACCGCCTCGAACTGACCACCGTGGAGGGCCTGGTGACGGGTCTGTCCCTGGCGGGCGCGGGCGAGGACGGCACGGACCTGCGGCTGATGAGCTACGGCTACCGGGACGGCGACCTCGCCACCGTCACCAGGCCGTCGGGCGCCACCACCACCTTCCTCTACGACGAGCGGCACCGCGTCATCGCCTGGACCGACTCCAACGGCAGCCGCTACGACTACGTCTACGACGACCAGGACCGTGTGATCGCCGAGGGCGGCGAGGCCGGGCACGTCCAGATCACCCTGGCCTACACCGGACCCGACCCCCGGACGGGCCACCGCACCACCACCCTCACCACCGCCCAGGGGCACACCACCCGCCACCTGTTCGGCGCCGGCTGCCGTCTCCTGGCCGTCACCGACCCGCTCCGCCGCACCACCCGGTTCACGTACCACCCGGACGGCAGCCTCGCGACCCGCACCGACCCGCTGGGCCACACCACCGCCTTCTCCTACGACGAACACGGCCGTCCCGTCCGCACCGTGCGCCCGGACGGAGGCGAAGTACGGGCCGTACGCGGCCCGTTCGGGCTGCCGGTGGAGGTCACCGGGCCGGACGGCACCCGGATGGTCCACGCCTACGACGCCCGGGGCAACCGCACGGCGGTCACCGACCAGTCCGGCGCCACCACCCGCTTCACCTACGACGACGCCGGCCGCCTCACCTCGGTCACCGACGCCCTCGGCGGCACGACCCACGTGGTGTGCGACGCGGCGGGACTGCCCGTGGAGGTCACCGACCCGGCGGGCGCCGTCACCCGCACGGAACGCGACGGCCTGGGCCGCCCGGTCCGCGTCACCGACCCGACGGGCGCCGTCACCCTCCTCGGCTGGTCCGCCGACGGCCGACTCGCCCACCGCACGGGCCCCGACGGGGCGACCGAATCATGGACCCACGACGGCGAGGGCAACCGCCTCACCCACACCGACCCGTCCGGCGGCGTCACCCGCTTCGAGTACACCCACTTCGACCTGCCGGTCGCCCGCACCCAACCCGACGGC
Organism: Streptomyces sp. NPDC054842; assembly: GCF_053611025.1. Classification (NCBI taxonomy): domain Bacteria; kingdom Bacillati; phylum Actinomycetota; class Actinomycetes; order Kitasatosporales; family Streptomycetaceae; genus Streptomyces; species Streptomyces sp. NPDC054842. The sequence goes on along the minus strand of NZ_JBSGZN010000004.1, from coordinate 138,579 downwards.
GCCCGCTACGAGTTCACGCACGACAAGGAGCTGCGCCTCACCCGCGTCACCGACCCGCGCGGCCTCACCTGGAGTTACGAGTACGACGCGGCCGGCGACGTCGTCTCCGAGACCGACTTCGACGGCCGCACCCTCACCTACCGCCTGGACGCCGCGGGCCGGCTCGCCGCCCGCGTCGACGCCCTCGGCGGAACCGTCTCCTTCGCACGCGACCGGCTCGGCCAGGTGGTCCGCAAGGACGTCGACGGCCGCGTCACCGACTACGTCCACGACAAGGCCGGCCGGCTGCTGGAGGCCACCGGCCCGGACGGCGACCTGCGGTACCGCTACGACCGGTGCGGCCGCACCAAGACGGAACAGGTGGACGGCCGCCTCGTCACCTACGCCTACGACGCCCTGGGCCGCCGCACCCGCCGCACGACCCCCACCGGGCACGTCACCACCTACGCCTACGGCGCCGACGGACGGACCCACCGTCTGACCACCGGCGGCCTGCCCGTCGACTTCACCCACGACGCCGCCGGCCGTGAACTGACCCGCGTCCTCGGCGAATCGGTCACCGTGACGTCCGCCTGGGACGAGGCCGGACGGCTCTCCGCGCAGCACATCACCGCCGGCGCCCGCACCGTCAACAGCCGCGCCTACTCCTACCGCGCCGACGGCCACCTGACCTCCGTCACGGACCACCTCTCGGGCACGCGCGCCTTCGACCTCGACCGGGCGGGCCGGGTCACCGCCGTCCGCGCCCGCGACTGGACGGAGCGGTACGCCTACGACGACGCCGGCGACCTGACCTCGGCGTCGCTGCCGTCCGGCCACCCCGGCGCGGAGTCCGCCGGACCGCGCGCGTACACCGGCACCACCCTCACCCGGGCCGGCGGCGTCCGGTTCGCGTACGACGCCCTCGGCCGGGTCACCCTCCGGCAGAGGACCCGCCTCTCCCGCAAGCCCGACACCTGGCGCTACACGTGGGACACGGAGAACCGCCTCACCTCCGTGACCACCCCCGACGGCACCCGCTGGCGCTACCGCTACGACCCGCTCGGCCGCCGCACCGCCAAACAACGCCTGGCGGCCGACGGCGAGAGCGTGGCCGAGGAGGTCCGCTTCACCTGGGACGGCCTGACCCTGTGCGAACAGACCGGCCACGAGCCGGACCGGCCGCACACGATCGCCCTCACCTGGGACCACCGGGGCGCCACCCCCCTGACCCAGACCGAGCGCATCCTCACGGCCGACGACGGCCAGGCGGAGATCGACCGCCGCTTCTTCGCCATCGCCACCGACCTGGTCGGCACCCCCACCGAACTGGTCGACGAGTCGGGCGACATCGCGTGGCGCTCCCGGTCCACCCTCTGGGGCACCACCGCCTGGGCCCGCGACAGCAGCACCTACACGCCCCTCCGGTTCCCCGGCCAGTACCACGACCCCGAGACCGGCCTCCACTACAACTGCTTCCGCTACTACGACCCGGAAGCCGGCCGCTACACCTCCCCCGACCCCCTCGGCCTCGCTCCCGCGCCGAACCCGGTCGCGTACGTGGACAACCCCTTCGCCGGGTCCGACCCGCTGGGCCTCATGCCCAAGTACACGAAGGAGGAGAAGGCCCAGCAGGCCCGGGAGAAGGCCGTCAAGACCGCGGACGAGGTCGTGGAGCGGGCCCAGGGCGACCGGATGAGGAAGGACGGCAACTACCACGCGGACACCCGGCACGGTTTCAGCGACGAACGCGTCCTGGAGATCCTCAAGAAACCGGACGCGATCTACCACTCGACGGCGGGCAGCGGGAACCTGATCTTCCGGCAGGGCGAGGACGTCGTGGTGACCCGGGGAGGCGGCGCCGGAGGCGGCAACGTGATCACGGCCTACGGTCCGTCCGGCCTCAAGGGCGACTCCGGGGCGCAGGCACTGGGCGGCCTGCCCACCGACCCCGGCGGGCCGATCACCCACGCCGACGTCGTGGAGGGCAGGATTCCGTCCAAGAACGGCTACATGGCTCCGGCGGAGCAGATCAAATGAGGCGGGCACCGACCATGAGACTGACCATCGCCGATGACTGGCACGCGAGCGTGACCGACACCCCGCTCGCCGCCTCCCCCCGCTTCACGGGCGACTCCGTGAACCTCGCGCCCTATACGGGCCGGGAGGAACGCGAGCGGTTCCTGGCGGCCACCTTCGGCAGCCAGGACTGGCTGTGGGACAGCCCGGACATCCTCCGCTTCGACCCGGACAGCCGGGACCTGGTGGCGGCCGAGTTCCAGCTGCCGTACGTGTCGTCCTACGCCGAGACCACCACGCGCGTCCCCGTTCTGCCCCCGCTGCGCCCGGGCGGCCTCCGCGCGGACGAGGTGCGGGACGTCCGGCTGGAGATGTGCACGGTGCTGTGCCGCGTACCCGGGGACGCGGCGCTGACCTGCCTGCGCGACCTCGACGTCCTCGACGCGCCGCTTGAGGCCCGCATCGGGATCGGCCCGGACCTGGCGCTCCTGGTCCAGCACGGCACCGTCGCCGGCTGGAGCCTCACCGACCCCGCGCGCCATCTGACCGCCGTCCACACCGCGCCGGAGACCGCCCCGCCGTCCCCGGCCACCCGCCGGCTGCTCAGCGCCTGCGTGGACCTGGTCTCGGAGCCGCTCCTCGAAGCGGTGCAGGACCGCGAGCCCGCCGCCCTGGCCCGCCTCCGCGAGGTCCACCAAGCCCTGCGGACCCAGTCCGAGGACCGCCGACGGGCCGACGCGCTCCTGGCGCTCATCGGCAACCTGGCCGAGGACTACGCGGACGGCCCGACGGGCCAACACCCGTGACCCCGGGCGGGGGCGCCGCCCCCGCACAAAAGCAAAAGCCCCAGGTCACGGCGAGTGAGTCCTGAGGCTTCGGCAGAGCCGCCTTCGGGATTCGAACCCGAGACCTACGCATTACGAGTGCGTTGCTCTGGCCATCTGAGCTAAGGCGGCGCGCTGTCCGCACCATGGTGCGATCAGCAACGTCGGTAAGTCTACACAGTTTCGGGGAGTGCTCCGCACACGCCCCGGGGCCCTCGGCACCGGGGCGGGCGACGGCCCTACGAGCAGCGCTTCTCCTTCGCAGGGGCGGCTCCCTGGAGCAGATAGCGGTTGATCGCGGAGTCGATGCAGGTGCTGCCGCGACCGTAGGCGGTGTGGCCGTCGCCGTTGTACGTGAGCAGCGTCGCGGAGGAGAGCTGGTCGGCCAGCGCCCGGGCCCAGGCGTAGGGGGTGGCCGGGTCCCGGGTGGTGCCGACCACCAGGATCGGGGCCGCGCCCTTCGCCTCGATGCGGTGGGGCTCCCCGGTCGCCCGGACCGGCCAGTACGCGCAGTTCAGGGACGCCCACGCCAGGCCCTTGCCGAAGACCGGGGACGCCTTCTCGAAGGCGGGGAGCGCCTTCTCCACCTCGTCGGGGGTCGAGAAGGCCGCCGGGAGGTCCAGGCAGTTCACGGCCGCGTTGGCGAACATCAAGTTCGTGTAGCGGCCGTTCTCGTCGCGCTCGTAGTAGCTGTCCGAGAGGACGAGCAGGCCGGCGCCGTCCTTGTCCTTCATGGCCGAGGTGAGGGCCTCGCGCAGCTGCGGCCACGCCGACTCGTCGTACATCGCCGCGATCACGCCGGTGGTGGCCAGGGCCTCGCCGAGCATCCGGCCGTCCGCGTCGCCCGCCGGGACGGGCGTCCGGTCGAGCGCGTCGAAGAACGCCCGCAGGTTCTTGCCGGCCTGTTCCGTGCTGGTGCCCGAGCCGCCCAGCGGGCAGTCGCTCTGCCCCACGCAGTCCTTCGCGAAGGACTGGAACGCCGTCTCGAACCCGGCCGTCTGGTCCTCGTTCAGCCTGCGGGCGGAGAGCGAGGGGTCCATCGCCCCGTCCAGCACGAGCCGGCCCACCCGGTCGGGGTACAGCCCGGCGTACGTCGCCCCCAGGAAGGTGCCGTACGAGGCGCCGACGTAGTGCAGCTTCCCGTCGCCGAGCACGGCCCGCAGCACGTCCATGTCCCGGGCCGCCTCGACCGTCGACACGTGCCGCAGCAGCTTGGGCGAGCGCCGGCCGCAGCCCTCCGCGAACTCCTTGTACGCGGCGACCAGTTGCGTCTGCTCCTTCCGGTCGTCCGGGGTGGCGTCGGTCTGCGTGTACGCGTCCATCCGGGGCCCGGTGAGGCAGGTGACCGGCTCGCTGCGGGCCACGCCGCGCGGGTCGACCGCCACCATGTCGTAGCGCGCGCGGACCTCCGCCGGGTACCCGATGCCCGCGTACGACTGCAGGTAGCCGATCGCCGAGCCGCCCGGCCCGCCCGGGTTCACCAGCAGCGAGCCGATCCGCTTCCCCGGACCCGTGGCCTTCTTGCGGGCGACGGCCAGCTTGATGTCCCCCGCGGCGGGATCGTCGTAGTCGAGCGGCGCCTTCATCGTGGCGCACTCGAAGCCGGGGACACCGCACGCGCGCCAGGCGAGCTTCTGCCCGTAGTACGGGGAGAGGGCCGAGGGCGTGGCCGTGGGGAGCGCGGTCAGCGCCGCGTCCGCCGTCGACGCCGACGTCGAGCCGCCCGAGGAGCACGCGGAGACCAGCAGGGCCGTGACGGCGAGCAGCGTGCCGCCGGTGCGCAGGGGGCGCCGCACGCCCGTGGACCGGGCCGGGCGGGGGGACCGGGCGGAAGCGGAACGGAGGGACCAGGTCGGCCGGGGGGACCGCGACGGCCGCGGGGAGCGCCTGAGGTGCATCCCGCGAGCGTAACCTTGCGCGATCGATCGGTCACCATCAGTGGCAGAAGCGCCTCGTACGAGTGACCCTGTCAACGACGGCCGGTCAGCCCGCTCTCAGGGTGACCGCCATCGCCTCCACCGCCAGGAGCGGGGCCACGTTCCGGTCGAGGGCCTCGCGGCAGGCGGCGATCGCGTCTATCCGGCGCAGGGTCGCCTCGGGCGAGCTGCCGCGCGCGATGCGCTCCAGGCTGTCCTGCACCTCGGTGTTGGCGATGGCGACACGGGAGCCGAGCTGGAGGGCGAGGACGTCGCGGTAGAAACCGGTGAGGTCGATCAGCGCCAGGTCGAGGCTGTCGCGCTGCGTACGCGTCCGCCGCCGCTTCTGCTTGTCCTCCAGGTCCTTCATGACTCCCGCAGTGCCGCGCGGCATCCGGCCGCCCTGGCTCGCGCCGAGCGCCGCCTTCAGGTCGTCGGTCTCCTTGACGTCGACCTCCTCGGCGAGCTGCTTGGCGTCCTCCGACGCCGTGTCGATCAGCTCCTGGGCCGCCTTGAGGCAGCCGCCGACGTCGTCGATCCGCAGCGGCAGCTTGAGGACGGCGGCCCGGCGCGCGCGGGCCCGCTCGTCCGTGGCGAGCCTGCGGGCCCGGCCGATGTGCCCCTGGGTGGCACGGGCGACGGCCGCCGCGACCGCCGGCTCGATGCCGTCACGGCGCACGAGGATGTCGGCGGCCGCGTCCACCGGCGGGGTGCGGAGGGTGAGGAGACGGCAGCGGGAGCGGATGGTCGGCAGGACGTCCTCGATGGAGGGGGCGCACAGCAGCCAGACCGTCCGGGGCGCCGGTTCCTCGACGGCTTTCAGGATGACGTTGCCCGCGCCCTCCGTGAGGCGGTCGGCGTCCTCCAGGACGATGACCTGCCAGCGGCCGTTCGCCGGGGACATCTGGGCGCGGCGGACCAGGTCCCGGGTCTCCTTCACGCCGATCGACAGCAGGTCGGTGCGGACGATCTGCACGTCGGCGTGGGTGCCGACCAGGCTCGTGTGACAGCCGTCGCAGAATCCGCAGCCGGGGACCCCGCCCAGGGCGCGGTCGGGGCTGACGCACTGGAGCGCCGCCGCGAACGCCCGCGCCGCCGTGGAACGGCCCGAGCCGGGCGGCCCCGTGAACAGCCAGGCGTGCGTCATCTTCGACGCCTCCGGCGGCGCCGTCTCCGCGACGGTCGCCGTCACCAGGGCGTCGGCGTCACGGGCGGCGCCGACGAGCTGCACGGTCACCTTCTCCTGGCCCACCAGGTCGTCCCACACGGGCATGGGAGCACCGCCCTTTCGTCACACGTCGCCTTGCCGCGTCCCATTGTGCGGGAGCGCACTGACATCCCCGCCAGGCATAGGCACACGACAGACCCATGACCTCACCTGGTCCCGCCCGGCGACCCACTGAATTGCGCCAGGCGCAGGCGCGCGACGAACCCACGACCCCACCGGTCCCCCGCCCGGCGACACCGAATCCCCCCGGCGCGAGGCGCAGGACGAACCCACGACCTCACCCGTCCGCCCCTCCACCCGGCGACGACGAAGGCGGGGAGCCCACCGGGCTCCCCGCCTCACGCACCCCCGGCACTCGACCCGCCGACGCCCGGCGCCACGGCGCCCCTCTCCCACGCCGGACCACCCGGCGCCGACTCAGGGCCGCGTCAGGCGACGCCGCTACGAGGTCGCGTCACGCCCGGTCAGCGCCCCCGTCGGCCCCGGCCTCGGCCGCGTCCCCCGTCCCCGTCCTCGTCGTCGCGCGGGCCGAGCAGTTCGTCCGCGAGGGTCGGGAGGTCGTCCAGCGGGGTCTCCTCGGCCCAGTCGGAGCGGCGACGGCGCGGGGTGCCCGTCTCGTCGATCTGCGGCAGCTCACGCGTGCGTTCGTTGCCGCCCTCGGCCGTGTCCGGGCCCGCGTTCCGCCGGCGTTCGTCGCCCGCGGAGGGCTCGTCGCGGAAGAAGCCCGGCGGCACGCGGTCCGACGGGTCGGACGCGGTGCCGCGCGCCGGGGGCCGGCCCGCGTCGCGTACGGGCGGCAGCACCTCGGTCTCGTCGGCCGGGCGGTCCGCCCGGACCGGGGGCAGCACGGTCGTCTCGTCCGCCGCGCCGGGCGCCACCGGGGGCAGTACGGCGGTCTCCTCCGCGGCGGAGGGCGGTACCGGGGGCTTCGGCAGCTTGGCCGTCTCCTCGGCGTCCGGACGGAATCCGCCACCGGAACGGGACCCGCCGTCCCGGCGCGCACCGGCGTCCCGCTCACCGGGCTCACCGGGCCGCACGGGCGGCAGCACCGCGGTCTCGTCCGCCGGGCCGCCGGTGGCGTTCGACGGGGTCACGACCGGCGTCGGCACGGTCAGGTCGTCGTCCGGCGCCGGCCTCGCAGGGGCCGCGGGGGCCGCGGGTGCCGAGCCGAGCGACGTGGCGGCGCTCACCGCGGCGGCCGACGCGGCAGCGGCCTCAGCGGCCGCCCGCCGTGCCTGCTCCGCCCGCATCAGGGCCTCCTCGGCCTTGCGCTGCTTCTCCAGGCGCCGCTCCTCGGCCTCGGCCCGCAGCCGGGCCTCCTCCTCGGCCTGCTTGCGCCTGCGCTCCTCCTCGGCGGCCCGCGCCTGCTCCTCGGCGAGCTTGCGGACGCGCTCCTCCTCGGCACGGCGGCGGGCCTCCTCGGCGCGCTGCCGGGCCTCCTCGGCCTGGCGCTCGGCCTCGCGGCGCTGGGCCTCCTCCAGCTCGCGCTGCTTGCGCTCCTCCTCCTCGGCGCGCAGCCTGGCGAGCTGCTCCTGGCGCTCCCGCTCCAGGCGCTCCTCCTCGGCCTTGCGCGCCGCCTCCTCCTCGGCCCTGCGCCGGGCCTCCTCCTCGGCCTTGCGCCGCGCCTCCTCCTGGGCCTTCACCTCGGCCTCGGAGAGGGGCAGCATCATGTCGAGCCGGTGCCGGACGACCGTGGTGACCGCCTCGGGCTCCTGGCCCGCGTCGACGATCAGGTAGCGCCCCGGGTCGGCGGCGGCCAGGGTCAGGAAACCGGACCGCACGCGCGCGTGGAACTCGGCCGGCTCGGACTCCAGGCGGTCGGGCGCCTCGGTGAACCGTTCGCGGGCGGTCTCCAGGGAGACGTCGAGCAGCACGGTGAGGTGCGGCACGAGTCCGTTCGTCGCCCACCGCGAGATCCGGGCGATCTCGGTCGGCGACAGGTCGCGGCCGGCTCCCTGGTAGGCGACCGAGGAATCGATGTAGCGGTCGGAGATGACGACGGCACCGCGTTCGAGCGCGGGACGCACCACGGTGTCCACGTGCTCGGCGCGGTCGGCGGCGTAGAGCAGGGCCTCCGCGCGGTGCGAGAGACCGGCCGAGGACACGTCCAGCAGGATCGAGCGCAGCCGCTTGCCGACCGGGGTGGCCCCCGGCTCGCGGGTGACCACGACCTCGTGGCCCTTGGCGCGGATCCACTCCGCGAGGGCCTCGGCCTGCGTGGACTTGCCGGCGCCGTCGCCGCCCTCCAGCGCGATGAAGAAGCCTGCGGCGGCGGGCGCCTGCGCGGGGTCGTCACCGCCGCGCAGCGCGTCCCGCAGGTCGTGCCGCAGCGGGACGCCGGAGCGGTCGTCGACCTTGGCGAGCACCAGCGCGGCCACCGGCAGCAGCAGGGCGCCGACCAGCATCAGGGTGAAGGCTGCGCCGCCGTGCGCGAAGACGAACTTGCCGTTCTCCAGGCGGTGCGGCCCGATGGCGGCGGCCACGAGCGGGGCGATCAGCACACCGAGCGCCACGAACACCCGGACGACGGCGTGCAGGTGCTCGGTCGTCCGGGGCCGCCGGTACTCCTCGGTCTCCTGGTCGAGCAGGGTGTGCCCGGTGTTGGCGGCGACGCCCGCGCCGACACCCGCGAGGCCCACTATCAGCAGCACCGAGGTGACGTCCGGCACGAGTCCGGCGGCGAGCAGCGCGACGCCGGTGAAGGCGATGGCCAGGGCGAGCAGGCGGCGCCGCGACAGGGAGGGCAGCAGGGACGGCGCGGTACGGATGCCGATCACGACGCCGCCGGTCAGCGCGAGCACCAGCAGCCCGTACGTGACCGGCCCGCCGCCGAGGTCCTTGGCCTGGAGCACGAAGACGGCGACGGCGGCCGCGACGGCTCCGGCGACCGCGGCGCAGGCCGGCACCAGCAGCGGTACGGCTCCGGTGCGGCCCTTGTCGACGCCGGTGCCCGTCTTGGGCCGGCGCAGGCCCTCCAGGGGCGAGCGCGCGCGGGGCGTCCGCGAGTCGGGCAGCTCCAGGGAGACGAGCACCGAGAGCGAGGCGGCGAACAGTCCGGCGGCCACGTACGAGGCGAGGGCCGCCTGGTGCTGCTCGAACCAGTCGAGCCCCGCGCCCAGCAGGTTGTTGAACAGCGAGACCACGACGAGCGCGGCGGCCGCGAGCGGCACCGTCACGAAGGCGGTCCGCAGCGACAGGCGCCGCAGGGCGTCCATGTGGTCCGGCAGCGGGCGCACCGTGGCGCCCTCCAGGGGCGGCGCGGGCAGCAGCGCGGGCGCCGCGCTCTCGCGGCACACGGTCCAGAAGCGCTCGGCGACACCGGTCACGAAGGCGGTCACCAGGAGGGCGGCCAGCGCGTCATCCGGGGTCCAGTCGATCCACAGCGGCGCGACGATCAGCAGCGCGGCGCGCACGCCGTCCGCGCCGACCATCGTCCAGCGGCGGTCGAGCGGACCGTCCTGGGAGGTGAGGGAGCCGAGCGGCCCGAGGAGTACGGCCCCGAAGAGGAGGGTCGCGAGGATGCGCGTCCCGAAGACGGCAGCCACGGCGACGCTCACCCCGCGGTAGCCGCCGCCGAAGGAGCCCTCGGCGATGGCGGCCTGGAGGGCCAGCACGACCAGGACCAGCAGGGCGAGGGCGTCGCCCACCCCGCTGACGAGCTGTGCGCTCCACAGCCGTTTCAACTGGGGTCGCCGCAGGAGTGCGCGCACGGCACGCTCCCGGGAATCTGCGACCAGGGCGTCGTCGGGGGCCCGGTGGTGGGCCGTTGGCTGCTCGGCTCGCGTCATCCTGACAGCCTATCCGGAGGGGCCAGCTCCCCGAAGGGGCGGCCGAACATACGGACGCCCCCACACCCGAAGGTGTAGGGGCGTCCGCGAGCGGGTAGCCGAAGTCGGCCGCGGCCGGGTGCCGGTGGGGTCCGGCGGGCGGTCTCAGCCCTCCGACGCGGCCGTCTTCTTGGCGGTGGTCTTCTTGGCCGGAGCCTTCTTGGCGGTCGTCTTCGCGGCCGTCGTCTTCTTCGCGGCGGTCTTCTTGGCCGGGGCCTTCTTCGTCGCCGCCTTCTTGGCCGGCGCCTTCTTCGCGGTCTTCTTGGCCGGGCCCTTGGCGCGCTTCTCGGCGAGCAGCTCGAAGCCGCGCTCCGGGGTGAGGTCCTCGACGCTGTCGCCGGACCGCAGGGTCGCGTTGGTCTCGCCGTCGGTGACGTACGGGCCGAAGCGGCCGTCCTTCACCACGACCGGCTTCTGGCTGACCGGGTCCTCGCCGAGCTCCTTCAGCGGCGGCTTGGCGGCCGCGCGTCCACGCTGCTTGGGCTGCGCGTAGATGGCGAGCGCCTCTTCGAGCGTGATGGTGAAGAGCTGGTCCTCGGAGGTCAGCGACCGCGAGTCCGTGCCCTTCTTCAGGTACGGGCCGTAGCGGCCGTTCTGCGCGGTGATCTCCACGCCCTCGGCGTCCTTGCCGACGATCCGCGGCAGCGACATCAGCTTGAGGGCGTCCTCGAGCGTCACCGTGTCCAGCGACATCGTCTTGAACAGCGAGGCCGTACGCGGCTTCACGGCGTTCTTGCCCGTCTTCGGGGTGCCCTCGGGCAGCACCTCGGTGACGTACGGGCCGTAGCGGCCGTCCCTGGCGATGATCTGGTGGCCGGTCGCCGGGTCGGCGCCGAGCTCGAAGTCGCCGCTGGGCTTGGCGAGCAGCTCCTCCGCGTACGCGACGTCCAGCTCGTCGGGGGCCAGGTCCTCGGGGACGTCGGCGCGCTGGTGGTTCTCGGCGTCCTTCTCCCCGCGCTCGACGTAGGGCCCGTAGCGGCCGACGCGCAGCACGATGTCGTTGCCGACCGGGAAGGAGGACACCTCGCGGGCGTCGATGGCGCCCAGGTCGGTGACGAGTTCCTTGAGGCCGCCGAGGTGGTCGCCGTCGCCGTTGCCCGCCTCCGCGGCACCGGTGGCCTCGCCCTCGCCGAAGTAGAACCGCTTCAGCCACGGCACGGACTGGGCCTCGCCCCGCGCGATGCGGTCGAGGTCGTCCTCCATCTTGGCGGTGAAGTCGTAGTCGACGAGCCGCCCGAAGTGCTTCTCCAGGAGGTTGACCACGGCGAAGGAGAGGAACGACGGGACGAGCGCCGTGCCCTTCTTGAAGACGTAGCCGCGGTCGAGGATCGTGCCGATGATCGACGCGTACGTCGACGGGCGGCCGATCTCGCGCTCCTCCAGCTCCTTGACGAGGCTGGCCTCGGTGTAGCGGGCCGGGGGCTTGGTGGCGTGGCCGTCGACCGTGATCCCCTCGACGGAGAGCGCGTCGCCCTCGCCGACCTGGGGCAGCCGGCGCTCGCGGTCGTCCAGCTCCGCGTTCGGGTCGTCCGCGCCCTCGACGTACGCCTTGAGGAAGCCGTGGAAGGTGATGGTCTTGCCGGACGCGCTGAACTCGGCGTCGCGGCCGTCGGAGGCCCGACCCGCGATCTTGACGGTGACGGAGTTGCCGACCGCGTCCTTCATCTGGGAGGCGACGGTCCGCTTCCAGATCAGCTCGTAGAGCCGGAACTGGTCGCCCGTCAGGCCCGTCTCGGCCGGGGTGCGGAAACGATCACCCGAGGGACGGATCGCCTCGTGCGCCTCCTGGGCGTTCTTGACCTTCCCGGCGTACGTGCGCGGCTGGGCCGGCAGGTAGTCGGCCCCGTACAGCTGCGTGACCTGGGCACGGGCGGCGGTGACCGCCGTGTCCGACAGGGTGGTGGAGTCCGTACGCATGTAGGTGATGAAGCCGTTCTCGTACAGCTTCTGGGCCACCTGCATGGTCGCCTTCGCGCCGAAGCCGAGCTTGCGCGAGGCCTCCTGCTGGAGCGTCGTCGTACGGAACGGGGCGTACGGCGAGCGGCGGTACGGCTTGGACTCGACCGAACGGACCGCGAAGGCGGTGTCCTGGAGGGCGGCGGCGAGCGCGCGGGCGTTCGTCTCGTCCAGGTGGAGCGTGTTCGGGCTCTTGATCTGCCCGAGGGAGTCGAAGTCGCGGCCCTGGGCGACGCGCTTGCCGTCGACCGTCGTGAGCCGGGCGACCAGGTTGGACGGGTCGCTCGCGTCCCCCGCGCGGCCGGTGCCGAAGGTGCCGGTCAGGTCCCAGTACTCGGCGGAGCGGAAGGCGATGCGCTCGCGCTCCCGCTCGACGACGAGGCGGGTGGCCACGGACTGGACACGGCCCGCCGACAGCCGCGGCATGACCTTCTTCCACAGGACCGGCGAGACCTCGTAGCCGTAGAGGCGGTCGAGGATGCGGCGGGTCTCCTGGGCGTCGACCATGCGCTTGTTGAGCTCGCGCGGGTTGGCGACGGCGCTGCGGATCGCGTCCTTGGTGATCTCGTGGAAGACCATCCGGTGGACCGGGACCTTGGGCTTCAGGACTTCGAGGAGGTGCCAGGCGATGGCCTCGCCCTCGCGGTCCTCATCGGTGGCGAGGAAGAGTTCGTCGGAGTCCTTCAGCAGGTCCTTGAGCTTCTTGACCTGCGCCTTCTTGTCCGCGTTGACGACATAGATGGGCTGGAAGTCGTGCTCGACGTCGACACCGAGGCGGCGCACCTCACCGGTGTACTTCTCGGGCACCTCCGCGGCGCCGTTGGGGAGGTCGCGGATGTGCCCGACGCTCGCTTCGACGACGTAGCCGGGGCCGAGGTAGCCCTTGATCGTCTTCGCCTTGGCGGGCGACTCGACGATGACGAGTCGGCGGCCGCCGTGTGCGGTGTCGCTGGTCGGGGACAACTTCGCTCTTCTCTCCGGATCGACGCGGGGGGTCTCCCCAGGCCTTGCTCCCGGGGGTCGTGTCGTGCTGACGCTGCGGAGTGTGACGGTACATCCCGCCCCCGTGTCAAACGGGAAAAGCCCGCAACGGCCACTCGAACGGTAACCCGACTACCGCCATTCCTGCCGCCCGGAGTGGCGACCAGCTGTTTCGCCCCCATCCGGAGCGTGACCTCTCAATTACCGGCGGCCATCCGTCCGGAGGCCGGGGAGCCCCTCCCTACGCGCGCGTGAAGCACCACACGCCGAGCACCAGCGCACCGGCCGCCGCGAGGCTCGCGAGCGCCGCCGATGCGACGGGGTTCACACCGAGGGCGACGGGCTCGCGGTGCCGCAGCCGTACCGCGGTCCACGTCAGCAGTCCCGCGCCGAACAGGGCGAACGCCGTCCCCGCGAAGATCGCCGGTCCGCTCTCCATCGCTGTGTCCTTCCCGCCCCGGTGGTCCAGGCTCGGGAGGCTGGCACGCCCGGACGGCGGGCGGGGAAACCCACGGTGAACGCGGAGCGGAGGGCGGTCCCGGTGCGCCCCGGGCGGGACCGGCGGCCACGGCCCCCCGCCGGGGAGCGGTGCCCGCCGCGTCGCCCGCCGGTGTGTCCAATCCGTCGTGGCCGGATTCTCGCGGGGGACGCTTTTACCGCCTGCCGCGCGGCCACGCTTCCACCCCGACGCCCGGCGACGCTTCCGCCGGACGCGCGCTTCCGCTTTCCCCCCGACGCCGGGCCACGCTTCCACCCCGACGCCCGGCGACACTCCCGGCCGGAGGCCCGGCCACGCTTCCATCACGACGCCCGGCGACATTCCCGCCCGGAGGTGCGACCACGCATCCGCCCCGGCGCCCGGCGACACTCCCGCCCGCCCGGACGCCCGGTGACGGTTCACGCCCGGCCGCCGTCGCCGGTCACTGCGCGGGTTCGAGGAAACCCTGTTCCACCAGCAGCCGGATCTGCTCGGGCGTGCGGTCGCGCAGGAGGACCGGGTCCTCGCCGACCAGCTGCGCGATGGCGTCCAGAATCCGCCCCGCGCTGAGCGTGCCGTCGCACACGCCCGCGAAGCCGGCGCCGACCGTGTCCACCTTGGTGGCGCGGCGCATCCCGCGGTGCTGGCGCAGCACCACGTGCTCCGGGTCCTCGGCGCCGGGCAGCCCGACCTGCTCCTGGACGACCTCGGCGACGAGCCGGAAGTGCCCGGCGAGCAGGGCCGCGTCGTCGTGCGCCCGCAGGAAGTCGACGCGCTCGAAGTGCGCGCGCACGGCGTCCCCGAGCGGCTGTTCGACCGGATGCGGCCATTCCTCGACCGTGATCGAGGGCTCGGCGGCGCCGGTCCTGCGGAGCGTGATCCAGCCGAAGCCGACGGCTTTCACCTTGCGCGCCTCGAACTCGTCGAGCCAGGCGTCGTACCGCTCCTGGTACTCGGCGGGGTCACTGCGGTGGTCGCCCGCGTCCCGCAGCCACAACTCGGCGTACTGCATGACGTCCTGCACCTCGCGCTGCACGATCCACGCGTCGCAGCCGCGCGGCACCCACGAGCGGAGCCGGTCCTGCCAGTCCTCCCCCTCCACGTGCTGCCAGTTGGCGAGGAACTGCGCGTACCCCCCGTCGTTCAGCCGCTCCCCCGCCTCCTGAACGAGCGTGCGGCACAGATCGTCCCCGCCCATCCCGCCGTCCCGGTAGGTCAGCCGGGCACCGGGCGAGATGACGAAGGGAGGGTTCGACACGATCAGGTCGAACGTCCGGTCGCCGACCGGCTCGAACAGGGAGCCCTCGCGCAGCTCGGCCGCCGGGGCGCCGGACAGCGCCAGGGTGAGCGCGGTGATGTGCAGGGCGCGGGGATTGAGGTCGGTCGCCGTCACGTGCGTGGCGTGCTGGGCGGTGTGCAGCGCCTGGATCCCGGAGCCGGTGCCGAGGTCGAGCGCGGAGGCGACGGGCGTGCGCACGGTGATCCCGGCGAGCGTGGTGGACGCTCCGCCGACGCCCAGCACGACGCCTTCCTCGCGGCTGCCGATGCCGCCGGCTCCGCCGACCGCGCACCCGAGGTCGGACACGATGAACCAGTCCTCGCCGTCGGTCCCGCCGTACGGCCGGATGTCCACGGTCGCGGCCACCTCGTCGCCGCCGACCGACGTCAGCCAGCCGCTGTCCAGGCACTCGGCGACCGGCAGCACGTCCGCCACGCGCGCGTGCGGCACCGGCTGCTGCAGCAGGAACAGCCGTACGAGCGCCTCCAGCGGCGTGTCCCCGCGGGTCGCCCGGAGCGCGGGCACGGTCTCGCTGCGCGCCAGCGCCGCGTACGCGGGCGCTCCGAGCAGGTCGAGCATCCCGTCGGCGGTGTAGGACGCCCGCAGCAGGGCGTCCCGCAGCCAGGCGGCGACGTCGGGACGGTCGGACGAGGGCAGCGGTGACAGGCTGGTGTGGCTCACCACCCCATTGTGACCCGCGGGGCGCCGGTGGCGCTGTGGCGGGCACGCGCACCGGCACCGGCCGGGCGAGGGCGCGGTGAGCGCCGGGCACCCGCGTCTGTGCCGGGCGACGACACGCGGGCAGGCACGCCGGTGCCCCACGACGTGCGTACGGGCGCCCGGCACCGGCGGCCGGAATCCGGACCCACCGCGGCGCCCCCGGCCCGGGTGTGTCGCGCGGGCCGGGGACCGGACGGGCCGGGCCGCTCAGCCCTTGGTGACCTCGGGCGAGCCGGACGCGCTCTTGCAGCTCTCCTGCTGGGCCATGGCCTTGCCCACATCGCCCTCCTCGAGCTTCTTCAGTGCGTCGTTCCCGCTCTGACTCAGCTTGTCGAGTTCGGTGGCGACGTCCTTGAGACCGTCGGCGAACTTCGCCTGGTCCTTGGTGTTCAGCCCGTCGACCTGCTTCTTGAGGTCGGCGTACGAGGAGGAGATGCCGTTGAGTTCCTTGACCGCGTCGGTCTGCTTCTTCTCGCCGTTGTCGACGTTCGGCGGTCCGGCCTTGTCCACGGCGGTGCCGATCGCCTTGTAGGCGTCGGACATGTCCTGGAACGCCTTGGAGTCGGTCGACTGCACCGCCTTGGGCGTGCTGTTGTCCGAGGTCTCCTTCTGGATCGCGGCGTTGGCGGCCTCGATCTTCTGCGCCTGCGGTTTCACCGCGTCACAGACCTTCTTGGCCCAGGCGTCCAGCTCCTTGTTGCCGTCGTCGCTGCTGCATCCCGACAGCGCCATCACCAGTACCGCACCGCCGGACACCGCGGCCGCGAGCTTCTTGTTCACCGGATTGGTCCCTTCCATGGCTCTCGGCCCCGGAACATACACGCCAAGTGGGGGACAACCGCGTGACGAACGTCCGCTTGATCCGTTATTGCAGCCATTTGCACCAAGCGAGATAAGGCTAACAACGACAGCGTGAACGGACACGGGCGGGCGGACGGCACGTCAATGTGCGCCGCCCGCCCGCCCGTTGACCGGTACCCGGCCAGGCGTGCCTTTCCCGTGGCTACGAAACCACCGCCGGATCAGGCGACTTGGCGGACCGCTCCGCCTTGTCGTCCTCGTCACCCATGGCGATCCCGCGTCGCTTGGAGAGGTAGACGGCGCCCACGATCACGAGCAACGACAGCACCGCGATCAGTACCCGCATACCGACGCTCTTGTCGTCGCCGTACGAGAACTTGACGACCGCGGGCGCGATCAGCAGCGCCACCAGGTTCATCACCTTGAGCAGCGGGTTGATCGCGGGTCCCGCGGTGTCCTTGAAGGGGTCGCCGACCGTGTCGCCGATCACCGTCGCGGCATGCGCCTCGCTGCCCTTGCCGCCGTGGTGGCCGTCCTCGACGAGCTTCTTCGCGTTGTCCCAGGCGCCACCGGAGTTGGCGAGGAAGACCGCCATCAGCGTGCCGGTGCCGATCGCCCCCGCGAGGAACGAGCCGAGCGCGCCGACCCCGAGCGTGAACCCGATCGCGATCGGCGTCAGCACGGCGAGCAGTCCGGGCGTGGCGAGTTCACGCAAGGCGTCCTTGGTGCAGATGTCGACGACGCGCCCGTACTCGGGTTTCTCGGTGTAGTCCATGATCCCGGGATGCTCGCGGAACTGCCGCCGCACCTCGTAGACCACGGCCCCCGCCGACCGGGACACCGCGTTGATGGCCAGCCCCGAGAAGAGGAAGACCACCGCGGCGCCGGCGATGAGCCCGACCAGGTTGTTGGGCTGCGAGATGTCCATCATCAGGTTGAGCGGAGCGCCGCTGCCGGAGACCTTCTCGCCGACCTCGTCCGCGGCCGTGGTGATCGCGTCCCGGTACGAGCCGAAGAGCGCCGAGGCCGCGAGGACGGCCGTGGCGATGGCGATGCCCTTGGTGATGGCCTTGGTGGTGTTGCCCACCGCGTCCAGGTCGGTGAGCACCTGGGCGCCCGCGCCCTCGACGTCGCCGGACATCTCGGCGATGCCCTGCGCGTTGTCGGAGACCGGGCCGAAGGTGTCCATCGCCACGATCACACCGACCGTGGTCAGCAGGCCGGTGCCGGCCAGCGCCACCGCGAACAGCGCCAGCATGATCGACGTACCACCGAGCAGGAACGCCCCGTACACGCCGAGGCCGATCAACAGGGCGGTGTAGACGGCCGATTCGAGTCCGATGGAGATGCCGGCGAGGACGACGGTGGCCGCGCCGGTGAGCGAACTCTTGCCGATGTCCCGCACGGGCCGGCGGGTCGTCTCGGTGAAGTAGCCGGTCAGTTGCTGGATCAGCGCGGCCAGCACGATGCCGATCGCGACGGCGATGAGCGCGAGGATCCGCGGATCGCCGCCCTTGCCCTGGATCGCCGCGTCGGTGACCCCGTCCAGATCGGCGTAGGACGACGGGAGATAGGTGAAGACGGCCAGCGCCACCAGGGCCAGCGAGATCACCGCGGAGATGAAGAAGCCGCGGTTGATGGCGCTCATCCCGCTGCGGTCCGCCCGGCGTGGCGCCACCGCGAAGATGCCGATCATCGCCGTGACGACCCCGATCGCCGGGACGATCAGCGGGAACGCGAGCCCGGAGTCGCCGAACGCGGCCTTGCCGAGGATCAGCGCGGCGACCAGCGTCACCGCGTACGACTCGAACAGGTCCGCGGCCATACCGGCGCAGTCGCCGACGTTGTCGCCCACGTTGTCGGCGATGGTCGCGGCATTGCGCGGATCGTCCTCCGGAATGCCCTGCTCGACCTTGCCGACCAGGTCGGCGCCGACGTCGGCGGCCTTGGTGAAGATGCCGCCGCCGACACGCATGAACATCGCGATCAGCGCGGCACCGAGACCGAAGCCCTCCAGGACCTTCGGCGCGTCGGCGGCGTACACCAGCACCACGCAGGAGGCGCCCAGCAGACCGAGCCCCACCGTGAACATGCCGACCACGCCGCCCGTGCGGAAAGCGATCTTCATGGCTTTGTGCGAGACGGCGGTGAGATCCTTTTCGGGCTCGCCCTCCGCCGGAGTCGCTTCCCGTGCGGCGGCGGCCACACGGACATTGCTGCGTACGGCGAGCCACATGCCGATATAACCGGTGGCCGCCGAGAACGCCGCGCCGATCAGGAAGAAGATCGATCGGCCCGCCCGCTGATTCCAGTCGTCCGCGGGCAGCAGCATGAGCAGGAAGAACACCACGGCGGCGAATACGCCGAGTGTCTTCATCTGCCGCCCCAGGTAGGCATTGGCGCCCTCCTGGATCGCCTTCGCGATCTCCTTCATGCTGTCGGTGCCCTCGCCCGCGGCGAGGACCTGGCGCACCAGGATTCCGGCGACCACGAGTGCCGCGAGCGCGACGACCCCGATCACCATCACGATGATGCGGTTGTCGTCCGTCAGTACCGCGGCTGCGAGGGTAGTGGGGTGGTCAAACTCATGAGGGGTAGAAAGCCCCGCCATTCGTCCTCCTTGACGCTTGGGCTGAGCTCAAGATGTGGACGGATTGTAGGTACCGGAACCTGATCAAAACAGTGTGCGGCAAACAGAATTGGCCTTCACAGGCCCTTCGGTAAATGATCGCCTGTGAACGCGGAACCCGAAAGCGGTAATGGCCCAAAAGCGTTGACGCCCGAGTTCCACGGCACGGGAACCGATCGTGAATGAATTCACGAAAAGGCGCCCCCTCGCACCGCGCACCAAAAAGGGCCCCGCTG
This sequence comes from Streptomyces sp. NPDC054842, assembly GCF_053611025.1. Taxonomy (NCBI): domain Bacteria; kingdom Bacillati; phylum Actinomycetota; class Actinomycetes; order Kitasatosporales; family Streptomycetaceae; genus Streptomyces; species Streptomyces sp. NPDC054842. The sequence continues at coordinate 119,706 of NZ_JBSGZN010000004.1, read as the reverse complement.
AGCAGGGCCCTTGAGGTACTACGGGTGGAGCGCTTGTGTCTCGGGGGGTTACGCCGGAGGCGTCACGGGATGAGCGCGGCGGGCGGCGTGGTCGGCCAGCTCATCCTGATCAGTCCGCCGTTCTCGCCGGCGGTCACCTCGACGTCGTCGACCAGACCGCTGATGACCGCGAGGCCCATCTCGTCCTCCTCGGTCTCCACGTCCGGCTCGTCGGACGCGCCACGAGCGCCGGGCACCCGGTCGCCCGGGGCCGAACGCGGCGCCTCGTCACCGACCTCGATGGAGAACTGCTTCTCGTCCTCGATCAGTGACACCCGGACCGGCGCCGACGTACCGCTGCTCTGATGCAGCCCGACGGCACGGGTGCAGGCCTCGCCCACGGCGAGCCGGACCTCGTCGAGTACGGCCTCGTCCACTCCGGCCCTGCGCGCCACCGCTGCCGCCACCAGTCGGGCGGTCCTGACGTGCTCGGGCAGCGCGCTGAAGCGGAGTTCAACGGTGGCCATGCATCCCCCTAAGAACTACGGGCGTGCTGTCAGGGGGCCGGGCCGCCGAGACCCGTCCCCCCGCGTTGCTTCTGCCGTCCTGGGCACGCGACTGCTGCCGTCCTGTGGCACGCGGCCCGTCGGACGGGTCAGTCGGTGGCCGCCACCGCTTCCTCGACGGAGGTGTGGATGGGGAACACCTTGGTCAGGCCGGTGATACGGAAGATCTTCAGAATGCGCTCCTGGTTGCAGACCAGCCGCAGCGAGCCCTCATGGGCACGCACACGCTTGAGGCCGCCGACCAGCACGCCGAGCCCGGTGGAGTCGAGGAAGTCCACGCCCTCCATGTCGACGACAAGATGGAAATTGCCGTCGTTCACCAGCTCGACCAGCTGTTCGCGCAGCTTCGGCGCGGTATATACATCGATTTCGCCACCGACCTCGACGACCGTACGATCGCCGACGGTACGGGTCGACAGGGACAGGTCCACGGATCCTCCAGCACCTTGCTAATCGAGCGGTCATCCCAAGGGACACCTCGGCAGAGCCCCCGGGACGGTTCGCCAGCCGCGATGGCATTCAATCACTTACCGGCAGGCGTGCACGACGCCTTGGCTCCATTGTCCGTCACGCCAGTGACACACTCGGTCCCGATGGCCAAGAATCACCGATCCGATCACACCCGGACGGACACCGCTTCCAGCCCTTCGCCGGGCACGGTCCTGGACCGGCTCGCCTCGGGGCCGAGCCGGGCTTCGCGCATCACTCATACGGAGCACTTGCCCCCGCGTGCGGGTCGGCATGCCGTCTGGCCCGACCGGATCCGGTCCGAGGTCGTCGCCGCCGTGCAGGCCGCCGGCATCGAGCACCCCTGGGCCCACCAGGCACGCGCCGCCGAGCACGCCCTCGACGGCGAGTCGGTGATCGTCGCCACGGGCACCGCCTCCGGCAAGTCCCTGGCGTACCTCGCGCCCGTCCTGACGGCCCTCCTGGACGGCTCCGAGGCCCCGAACGGCCGCGGCGCCACCGCCCTGTACCTGGCCCCCACCAAGGCCCTGGCGGCAGACCAGTGCCGATCCGTGAAGGAACTTTCACAACCGCTCGGAAACGCCGTGCGCGCCGCGGTCTACGACGGCGACACGCCGGTCGAGGAACGCGAATGGGTACGTCAGTACGCCAACTACGTCCTCACCAACCCCGACATGCTGCACCGCGGGATCCTGCCGTCCCACCCCCGCTGGTCCTCCTTCCTGCGGTCCCTGCGCTACGTCGTCATCGACGAGTGCCACACCTACCGCGGCGTCTTCGGCTCGCACGTCGCCCAGGTGCTGCGCCGCCTGCGCCGACTCTGCGCCCGCTACGGCTCCTCCCCGGTCTTCCTGCTGGCCTCCGCCACCGCCGCCGAGCCCTCCGTCGCCGCGGGCCGCCTCACCGGCCTGCCCGTCGTCGAGGTCGCCGACGACGCCTCCCCGCGCGGTGAACTCGTGTTCGCGCTGTGGGAGCCCCCGCTGACCGAGCTGCACGGCGAGAAGGGCGCACCCGTACGGCGTACCGCCACCGCCGAGACCGCGGACCTCCTCACCGACCTGACCCTCCAGGGCGTGCGCTCGGTCGCCTTCGTACGCTCCCGCCGCGGCGCCGAGCTGATCGCGGTCATCACCCAGGAGCGGCTCGCCGAGACAGACCGTTCACTGGTCCGGCGTGTCGCGGCCTACCGGGGCGGCTACCTCCCCGAGGAACGCCGCGCCCTCGAACGCGCCCTCCACTCCGGCGAACTCCTCGGCCTCGCCGCCACCACCGCCCTCGAACTCGGCGTCGACATCTCCGGCCTCGACGCCGTCGTCATCGCCGGCTATCCCGGCACCCGCGCCTCCCTCTGGCAGCAGGCGGGCCGCGCCGGACGCTCCGGGCAGGGCGCGCTCGCCATCCTGGTCGCCCGCGACGACCCGCTGGACACCTTCCTCGTGCACCACCCCGAGGCCCTCTTCGACCAGCCCGTCGAGTCCACGGTCCTCGACCCCGACAACCCCTACGTCCTCGCACCCCACCTGTGCGCCGCCGCCGCCGAGATACCTCTCACGGACGAGGACCTCGACCTCTTCGGTCCCGCGGCGTCGGATCTGCTGCCGCAGCTGGAGGCCGCGAAGCTGTTGCGCCGCCGCACGAAGGCCTGGCACTGGACCCGCCGGGAACGCGCCGCGGACCTCACCGACATCCGCGGCGGCGGGGGCAGCCCCGTCCAGGTCGTCGAGTCGGGCACCGGCCGGCTCCTCGGCACCGTGGACGAGGGCGCCGCGCACACGGCGGTCCACGAGGGCGCCGTCCACCTCCACCAGGGCCGCACGTACCTGGTGCGGAAACTGGACCTGGAGGACTCCGTCGCCCTGGTCGAGGAAGTCGCTCCGCCGTACTCGACGGTCGCCCGCGACACGACCTCCATCTCCGTCCTGGAGACGGACGTCGAGGTCCCCTGGGGCGACGGCCGCCTGTGCTACGGCTCCGTCGAGGTCACCAACCAGGTCGTCTCCTTCCTGCGCCGCAGGCTCATCACCGGCGAAGTGCTCGGCGAGACCAAACTCGACCTCCCTCCCCGTACGCTGCGCACCCGCGCCGTCTGGTGGACGGTCACCGAGGACCAGCTGGACGCCGCCCGGGTGAACCCCGAGATCCTCGGTGGCGCCCTGCACGCCGCCGAGCACGCCTCGATCGGCATGCTGCCGCTGTTCGCCACCTGCGACCGCTGGGACATCGGCGGCGTCTCCCTCCCGCTGCACCCGGACACCCTCCTGCCGACCGTCTTCGTGTACGACGGCCACCCTGGCGGCGCGGGCTTCGCGGAACGCGCCTTCCACACCGCCCGCGCCTGGCTGACCGCCACCCGGCAGGCCATCGCCTCCTGCGAGTGCGACGCCGGTTGCCCGTCCTGCATCCAGTCCCCCAAGTGCGGCAACGGCAACGATCCGCTGCACAAGCGGGGTGCCGTGCGGCTGCTCACGGTGCTGCTCCAGGGAGCCCCCGAGCCTGAGGCGTCCGACCGCCCGGCGGAGGGTCCGTCGGAACAGGCCCCGCCCGACCCGAGGGACCCCCAGGACCGGCCGGACCTCCTGGGACCGCCGGCCCCCGTGGGCCTGGGCGACCCGGAGGAACGGGGAGACCCGCAGGCCCCGCTCTAGACCGGACCTCGGTGGCGAAGAGACCTCGTCCGGACGCCGCCGTGACGTCCGAGACCTCGCCGACGAGGCCGCACCGCACGAGACGGGCGCCCTGCACCCATGCCACCCGCTCCGCCCCGGCACAGGCCGACGTGGCGCCCTTCGACCAGTGGTCCGCCGCCGCGAGCGCCGCGAGGTCGGCCGCGGCGGCCGCCCGATGCCGGGTCACCGCCGCCTGCCCGACGCTCAGCACGACCCCGAACACCACACACAGCACGGCGACGGCCCCGACCACCCAGACGGACGCGGACCCCCTGTCGGACGCCCCGAGGGGCGGGACGAGCGCGGAGCCTCTATCGGGCGTCCAGGCCACACGGACGGGGGGTGAGCCTTCTTCGGCCGCTCTGGCCTCCCTGGCCGCCCGGACGGGCGGTGTGCCTTCGTCGGCCGCTCTGGCCGCCCGGACGGATACCGGCCCGCTGCCGGACGTCTCGACCGCAGGGACGGGCGTCACCTCCCTGTCGGGCGTCCAGGTTGCTTGGACGGGCGCTGAGCCTTGGTCGGACGCCTTGGCCGCCCGCGTGGACGCTGAGCCTTCGTCGGACGTCCTGGCCGCCCGCGTGGACGCCGGGCCCCTGTCGGACGCCCCGATCGGAGGGACGGGCGCCACCCCCCTGTCGGGCGTCCCGGCTGCTCGGACGGGCGCTGAGCCTGCGTCGGACGCCCTGGCCGCCCAGGCGGACGCCGGGCCACTGTGGGGCGCCCCGACCAGCCGGACAGGTGCCGGCCGTCCGGAGGGGACGGATGCTGATCGCGTGTCTGACGGCACGGATGCCGACGCGTTGCGCCAAACGGGTGCCTGGCCGTTGTCCAGCGGCTTGGAAGGCCGACGGGGCCGGACGAGCGTCGGGCCCCTGAGTGACGACAAGAACAGACGAGCCGTACTGGGCCGGACGGGTGGTCGGCCTCTGTCCGAGGACACGGACCGCCGGCTTAGGCGGACAGGTGTCGGGGCGCTGCCAGATGGCACGAGCAGGGAGACCTGGCTAGGCCGAATGAGTGTCGGAGCCCTGTCGGGCCGGGCCCGCGCCGAGGACGGGCCGGACAAGGCCGCGGGCGAACGGTCCAGGACGCTGGCACGTTCGCGGCCGCGACCGCGAGTAACGCCGGCTCCGGCGCTGGTGCCAAAGCCGGTGCCGGTGCCGGTGCCGGTGTCACCGTCGGTGCTGGCGCTGGTGCTGGCGCCACCGTTCCTTCCACCACCACGGCCTCCACCTCGGCCACTGTCACTGCCACTGCCACTGCCACTGCCACTGCCACTGCCACTGCCACTGCCACTGCCACTGCCACTGCCACTGCCACTGCCACTGTCAGACCGAACCAGCCCTAGCGACCGACCGTTCCCAGCCAACCCCAGCGTTCGACCCTTCCGCGCCCGACCCAGGCAGCCGCCCAACGGGACCGCCAGATACCCGACCCCAGCCCCCGTCCTCACCCGGCCGCGTCCCGTACTCCTCACCTCCTCACCCCTGTCGCCACTGAGTCCCCCGTCATCTCAGTCACCCCACCCGTCCAAGCCACCACGCCGACCCCGGCGGCCCCGACCGTCTCCTCCGCCAACGCCACGGCCTCGTGACGCAGTTCGAGGGTCAGGCCGTCCGGGCCCGGCGGGTGGGCCGCGACCGTCACGCGCACCAGGTCGCCGTCACGGCGTACCGTCACCCGCGCCCCGCTCGGTGCCGCGCGGCGTGCCAGCGCCGCCACCGCTTCCGGCGGGTCCTGGCGAGCCGCCGCCCGGGCCCCCGCCCTCGCCGCGTCCACGCACTGGATCTGCGCGGACGCGGCCAGCAGAGCCCAGACGAGGGCCATCGCGAACAGCACGAGGGCGGGCAGCACGACGGCGGTCTCCGCCGTCACGAATCCCCGGTCCCGTTCCCTCCGCGGGCCACCGTGCGAGCCGACCCGGAACTCCGGCCGCCCCCGCCCGCCTGGCCCCCGGCCCCGTGACCAACGCGTCCTCGCGTGCGAGCGAGCGCCCGGCGTACGGACCCGCGCCCACCACGCCCCGCTCGCCTCACATCCGGACATCGAGTGCTCGTCCCACGATGTCCTGCAACTCCCCGCTGACCTGCCCGCTGGTCAGCACCTTGTAGAGCACCGCGGCGAAGCCCACCGCCGCGATGATGCCCATCGCGTATTCGGACGTGACCATCCCCGCGTCCCTCCGCGCAGCCCGCACACGGTCCCCGTGCTTCGCGCGCACCCCGTCCACCAGAGCCCTCAGTCCCGCCCGTACCGCCCGTGTCGCCTTGCCCATCTCAACCCCCGTGAGGTCCGTCTTCATTGCCATCCGTCCGCGTCACCACCTGCGCCGCCAGCCGCCAGCCGCTACCCGCCGCCGTCAGCGCTTCGCCGCTCCTGTCATCCACCTCCACCTCACACACCTCCACCTCACAAGGCGCCCTCGGCCAGGCCGATCACCACCGGCAGCACTCCGACCGCGATGAACGCGGGCAGAAAGCACAGTCCGACCGGCGCGGTCACCATGACCCCCGCCCGGCGCGCCCGAGCCTCGGCGGCGCGGCCCCACTCGGCGCGGGCCTCCGCGGCGATGCGGGCCACGGGCGTCGCTGCCGGGACCCCGGATTCACCCGCCCGTTCCAGCAGCCGGGCGAGCGCGGCGGCCCCCGGCATCGAGGCGAGTGCCCGCCAGGAGTCGGCCGGTTCACCACCGAGGCGGACCTCGGCGGCGCCTCTCGCCAGCCGCTCCCCCACCGGTCCGCGCAGGGCCTCTCCCACGGCACGCGCGGCCGCGACGGGGCTTGCGCCGGCCGCGATGCACGCCGCCAGCAGGTCTGCGGCGAGCGGGAGTTGGCGGGCCGCCACACTCGCGTCGTACTCCGGTGCCGAAGCCGTCGCTTCTCTGAGCCGCAGGCGCCACACCCCGAACCCGGCGGCGAGTCCGGCCACGAGGCCCACGAGTCCTCCGACCAGCACCCAGCCGGCACCGACCGCTCCCACCACCGGCAGCCACCGCCGCACCGCACGGCGCACCCGCACGTCCAAGTGGCGCCCCCGGGCCGCCTCCTCCAGGCACAGCACCGCTGCGAATCTCCCTCGTGCCCTGCGCTTCCGCCCCGCCGTGACGACCAGCCATCCGAGGACGCACATCACGCACAGGACCGCCCCCAGCCTGTGGACAACCTCCGCGCTCATACCGCCTCCGCTCCCCGCACGATCCGCAGCGCCCACCACAGCCCCACGGCCTCCAGGACCGCACCGGTGAGCAGGAAGCCCAGGCCCGGTCCGGTGTGCAGCACCACGTGCAGCGGGTCGGCGCCGAGAGCCGTGCCCAGGAGCAGCCCGAGCAGGGGCAGCCCGGCGAGCATCACCGCCGTGGAACGGGCGCCGGCCAACTGTGCTCGTAAGTCAGCGCGTTGATCCCGCTCCGCTCGCAGTGCTCCTTCGAGGCGGTCCAAGCCGGTCGCGAGCCCCGCGCCCCGGTCCACGGCCACCCGCCAGCACGCCGCGAGCCCCGACAGTCCTTCGGCTCCTGGTTCCCCGGCCGCGATGACGAGCGCGCCGGGCACATCCCCGCCGAATCTCGCCGCCGACAGCACCAGCCCCTGCGCCTCACCGAGGCCGTCCCAGTCGGCCGCGGCACGCAGCAGCGCCTCCCCCGGCTGCCGTCCGGCCCGCACCTCTCCCGCGAGCGCCCCGCACAGGGCGATGACCGCGTCGCTCCGCCGCTCACGCTCCCGACGCCTCCCCCGAGCCCGTCTTACGCGCCGCAACAGAGGCACACCGGCGGCGCCGGCCAGCAGGGGCAGTACCGACGCCCCCAGCAGCGCGACCACCAACCCGGCGGCCAGCGACCACCATTCGGGCGTCAGCCGTCCCCGCACCCGCCGCGCTCCGACGAACGCCCGCTCCCACGACGGCGGGCCGACCTCCACGGCCCCGTCCCCCGCGCACAGCACCCGGGCCCGCCTCACCTCATGATTCCGCCCGGCGAGCAGCCAGGCGGCCACTCCCGCACAGGCCATGGCCGCGCTCATCACCACCTCGCCCGTACCCACAGCCCCCGTCATCCCGTGCCTCCGTCCCTGTCCCGCCGCTCTCCCGTCACCACGCCCCACTCCCCTCGGTCCCGGACCGGAGCAGCCCCCGCAGCCGCTCCCACCCCCGCTCGTACGCGAACGCATCCGCGCCCCACCGCAGTGCGGGTACCGTCACCACCCAGCCCGCGGGATCCCGCTCCAGCACGTGCACCTCGGCGATCCGGCGCCGCCCGGCCCGGTCGCGTACGAGGTGCAGCACGACCGCGAGAGCAGCCGCCAACTGGCTGTGCAGAGCCGCCCGGTCGAGTCCGGCAGCCGTGCCCAGCGCCTCCAGCCGGGCCGGCACCTGGGCCGCGGCGTTCGCGTGCACCGTGCCGCACCCGCCTTCGTGCCCCGTGTTCAAGGCGGCCAGCAGGGACACCACTTCGGGCCCCCGCACCTCCCCGACGACCAGCCGGTCCGGTCTCATGCGCAGCGCCTGCCGCACCAGATCCGGCAACTCGACCTGTCCCACGCCCTCCTGGTTCGCGGGCCGCCCTTCCAGGCGGACCACGTGCGGATGGTCGGGCCGCAGTTCGGCCGAGTCCTCGGCGAGCACGATCCGCTCGCCGGGGCCGACCAGCCCCAGCAGGGCACTGAGCAACGTCGTCTTGCCCGTCCCCGTGCCTCCGCTGATCAGGAACGACAACCGGGCGTCCAGCAGGGCCCGGAGCACCCGGTCACCACCGGGCGGGACCGTCCCCGCGGCCACCAGTTCGTCGAGAGTGAAGGCGCGCGGGCGGACGACCCGCAGCGAGAGGCAGGTCGAGCCGACGGCGACCGGTGGCAGGACCGCGTGCAGCCGGGTGCCGTCCGGCAGCCGGGCGTCCACCCAGGGGCGGGCGTCGTCGAGCCGTCGGCCGGCCACCGCAGCCAGACGCTGCGCGAGGCGCCGTACCGCCGCCGCGTCCCGGAAGGAGACCGACGTCAGCTCCAGGCCCCCGCCGCGATCGACCCACACCCGGTCCGGCGCCGAGACGAGGACGTCCGTCACCGCCGGGTCCGCGAGCAGCGGGTCCAGGGGACCGCTGCCGACCAGTTCGGAGCGCAACTCGTGGGCGGCGCCCAGTACTTCCGTGGCCCCGAGGACCTGCCCCTGGGCTCGCAGCGCCTGGGCCACCCGCGCGGGTGTCGGCTCGGCCCCGCTCTCGGCGAGCCACTGCCGCACACCGTCCAGCAGCCGCGCGCACCCGCCCGTGCCCGCTCCACCGCCGGAACCCGCATCCGCGTACGCGCCCGCCCCAGCGCCGGCACCGGCCCTCACGCCTGTACCCGTCCCCCGGCCGGTACCCGGGCCCGCGCTCATAGCCGCCGGCCTGCCGGGACTCGCGCTCGCCGGTCCGCCGAGCCCTGAGCCCGCGCCCGAGCCGTCCCCGGCGCCACCCGGTTTCGAAGCGGAGGCCCCGTGCTCCCCGGACCGCGTGCCGTCACCCGCCCACGAAGGCCGGTTCATGCGGCTCCTCCTTGAGCCGGCACGCGCTCCCAGAAGGCCGCGCAGAAGCGGGCGAGCGGACCGCGCGCGGCGCCACCCGGCGGTACGCCGCCGTCCGGGCGCGGGATCTCGGCGGGCACCTCGCCGACCAGGGGAAGTCCGAGCAGGCGAGCCACCTCGCGGTCGTCCAGTCCGGGTGCGTACGGCCCGCGCACCGCGACGCGCAGGTCGCGCAGGACCATGCCGACCGCCGAGGCCACCCGTCCGGCCGACGCGATGGCGCGCAGCTCGGCGGGGACGACCAGGACTCCCAGGTCCAGTTGGGCGAGTGCCTCCGCGGCGCCCTCGTCGATCCTTCGCGGCAGGTCGACGACGACCGCGCCGCCGCGACGTCTGGCCGCGGCGAGGACGGCCCGGACCGCCGGGGGCGGGACGGTCACCGCGTCGCCGCGGTCCCAGCTGAGGACCCGCAGGGCGTGCAGCTCGGGCAGCGACTCCTCCAAAGCTCCGCCGCCGACCCGGCCCCGGGAGCCGGCGAAGGCCGGCCAGCGCAGGCCCTCGGCGGTCTCGCCGCCGAGGAGTACGTCGAGTCCGCCGCCCAGCGGGTCGGCGTCGACCAGCAGCGTGCGCCGCCCCTGCCGCGCGGACGTCACCGCGAGGGCGCAGGCCAGGGTGGACGCCCCGGCGCCGCCCCGGCCGCCGATCACGCCGACGGTGAGTGCGGGCCTGCCGACGCCCTCGGCCACGTCGGCGATGCGGTCGACCAGCCACCGCTCGCCGTCGGGAAGCATCAGGACGTGGTCGGCGCCGATCTCCACGGCCCGCTGCCAGACTCCGGAATCGTCCTGATCCCGCCCAACCAGCACCACGCCCCTTCTGCGGGTCGCTCCGCGCACCCGGGCCGCCGCGTCGTCGCCGACGAGGACGAGCGGAGCCGCTTCCCATCCGCCGCCGCGCTCCGGTACCCCCGGATGGACTTCGGGCCGGGCGCCCGCCGCCGCGCACAGGCGCAGCAGGTCGTCCAGCAGTTCGATGTCCTCCGTGACGATCAACGGTCCGCCCTGCCGCCCTTCGGCGGTGGGCGGCCGGCCGTGGGTGATGGCTCCGGCCACGATCTCCAGCCCCCTTCGATGCTGCCTCGGCGGGGCCCGGAACGACCCCGCGATTCCCTCATGGGTGAAGACCGTCAACCGGCCTCCATATGAACGGCCGATACGAACCGGCCAAACGCGTCCGACAAACGGAACCGGCCATGAACTCGCCGCGAGTGGTCGCGCTGGAATCACGGTGCAACGAACACGGAAATCTTGTGGATCTTGGTGGATAACTGTGGACAACGCAGAAGCTGTGAATATCGCCGTCACCCTCACAGGTGACCCCGTACGACTTCCGCAGCGCAGCGGTACGACTACGCACAGTGACGGATCATGGGCGCGCCTCGACAGGCCCGAGAAATGGGCCCGGATGCGGACAGACCGCGAACGTAAAGGGAGAAACCCACCCGGACATGCGACGACCCCCGCCGGGGGGGAGAGCGGGGGTCGTCCCCACGGCCGACTCGGGGGGGGGAGGAGTCGGGCCGGGTTAGCACGGTCGCGAACGATCCGTGACTTCCATGGTGTACCCGAGAGCCCTCTCAGGCAAACCCACGCGCCCCACACTACGCCGAATGGTGGGCGCCTATGCTCTGCCTCGTGGAAAACCACTCCTTGCCCCGTACCGCAGCCTTCTTTGACCTGGACAAGACGGTCATTGCGAAGTCGAGCACCCTCACGTTCAGCAAGTCCTTCTATCAAGGCGGGCTGATCAACCGAAGGGCCGCTCTGCGCACCGCATATGCCCAGTTCGTGTTCCTGGCGGGCGGCGCCGACCACGATCAGATGGAGCGGATGCGGAAGTACCTGTCCGCCATGTGCCGCGGGTGGAACGTCCAGCAGGTCAAGGAGATCGTCGCCGAGACGCTGCACGGGCTGATCGACCCGATCATCTACGACGAGGCCGCGTCGCTCATCGAGGAGCACCACACGGCAGGGCGCGACGTCGTGATCGTGTCCACGTCGGGCGCGGAGGTGGTCGAGCCGATCGGCGAGCTGCTCGGCGCCGACCGCGTGGTGGCGACCCGCATGGTCGTGGGCGACGACGGCTGCTTCACCGGCGAGGTGGAGTACTACGCGTACGGGCCCACCAAGGCGGAGGCGATCAAGGAGCTGGCCGCGTCCGAGGGGTACGACCTGTCGCGCTGCTACGCCTACAGCGACTCGGCGACCGACCTGCCGATGCTCGGCTCCGTCGGCCACCCCCACGCGGTGAACCCGGACCGCGCGCTGCGGCGGGAGGCCGTCGCCCGGGGCTGGCCGATCCTGGACTTCCACCGCCCGGTACGGCTGAAGAAGCGCCTGCCCGCCCTGTCGGTGCCGCCGCGACCGGCGCTCGTCGCCATGGCCGCGATCGGCGCCGCCGCGACCACGGCGGGGCTGGTCTGGTACGCGAGCCGGCGCCGGACGCCCGCCATGTGACCGGCGGCGCCGAGGGCCCAAATGGCGGCGCGCTGAATGCCGTCCCATTCACACCGCTTTGGGGCTGAAAGTAAAGAAGTACGGCGAGGGGTTCCGCTTCCTCCGGACCTGGAGTACAAAGAAGGTAACGGCCCGCGAGACCAAGGACATCCGAGAGGATCACCTTAGAACGCACCAAGGCCCCACGGACCGAGCATGGACACCAGGCACCCACGCGACGTCGACCCGTCGATTACGGGCCAGCCGCACCAGGTGACGGGCAAGAGTTCCCGACCTGATGGGCAACACTCGAGGACGCTTGGTAACCCGGTGAACATGCCAGCGGCGGTACGAGAACTCGTACCGCCGCAACCCTGTCCGAGCCGTTTTCCGCCCTCCCATGGAGGGCGTTTTTCGTGTGCCGCGACTCCTAGGCCGCGCCGCGCTGCAGCGCCTCGCAGACCGCGGTGGACTCGCGGGCGCCGAGTTCGACCGCCCTGCCGCAGTGCGCGATCCAGGCCGCCATGCCCTCCGGGGTGCCGGAGGCATAGCCGTCGAGCGCGGCCACGTAGGCGGCGCGGCCCAGTTCGCCGTGGCCGACCTCGGCCGGGCACACGGATTTCGGGTCCAGGCCGCTGTTGATCAGGACGATGCGTTCCGCGGCGCGCGCCACCAGGCCGTTGTGCGAGCCGAACGGCCGCAGGGCCAGCAGCTCGCCGTGGACGACGGCCGCCGTCACCAGGGCGGGCGCCGAGCCGCCGGCGATGACCAGCCCGGAGAGTCCTTCGAGGCGGCCCGCAACCTCGTTCGCGTCCGGCAGCGGCAGTTCGACCAGCGGCTCGTCGACCGGCTCGCCGTCTTTGCGGGGCCGTCCCACCTCGTCGGCGTTGTCGGCGGCGGCCACCAGGTGCAGCCTGGCCAGCACCCGCACGGGCGACTGGCGCCAGATGGAGAGGAGCTGGCCCGCCTCGGCCGTCAGCCGCAGGGCGGCGCCGACGGTGCGGGCCTCGTCGTCCCCGCTGAAGTCGGTACGCCGCCGCACCTCCTCCAGGGCCCAGTCGGCTCCGAAGAGCGCCGCGGAACCGCGCGCGGCGCGCAGTGCCGCCTCGGACGTGATCTCGTTGCTGCGGCGTCGCATGATCCGGTGTCCGTAGACCCGGTCCACGGCCTTGCGCACGGACTCCACGGACTCGGCCACTCCGGGCAGCGAGCCAAGGGCCGCGAGCGGATCTGCGGTCGCGCCTGTCGTACTCATGAGTACGACCCTACGCATCCCGGCCGCCGTCCCCACGAAGGAGTGGTCTTCTTCACGTCCACACGCGCGTGGGGCCCCTCTCCGCACTATCTTCCTGAACATGAAAATTGCTTTCGTTGGGAAGGGCGGCAGCGGCAAGACCACGCTGTCCTCCCTCTTCGTCCGCCACCTGGCGGCCGCCGGCGCCCCCGTCGTCGCCGTGGACGCCGACATCAATCAGCACCTCGGGGCCGCGCTCGGGCTCGACGAGGACGTGGCGGCGACCCTGCCCGCGCTGGGCGCGCACCTGCCGCTGATCAAGGACTGGCTGCGCGGATCCAACCCGCGGATCGGGTCCTCCGAGGTGATGATCAAGACGACCCCGCCCGGGGAGGGCTCCCGGCTGCTGCGGGTGCGCGAGGACAACCCCGTGTACGACGCCTGCGCGCGTCCGGTGGAACTCGACGGCGGCACGGTCCGTTTGATGGTCACCGGCCCCTTCACCGAGGCCGATCTCGGTGTCGCGTGCTACCACTCCAAGACGGGCGCGGTCGAGCTGTGCCTGAACCACCTGGTCGACGGCCGCGACGAGTACGTGGTGGTCGACATGACGGCGGGCTCGGACTCCTTCGCCTCCGGCATGTTCACCCGCTTCGACATGACGTTCCTCGTCGCCGAGCCGACCCGTAAGGGGGTCTCCGTCTACCGGCAGTACAAGGAGTACGCCCGCGACTACGGCGTCACCCTGAAGGTCGTCGGCAACAAGGTGCAGGGCCCGGACGACGTCGACTTCCTCCGCGCCGAGGTGGGCGACGACCTGCTGGTCACCGTCGGGCACTCCGACTGGGTGCGCGCCATAGAGAAGGGCCGTCCGCCCCGGTTCGAGCTCCTGGAGGACGTCAACCAGCGCGCCCTGCGCATCCTGCGGGCCGCCGCGGACGCCACGTACGGACTCCGTGACCCGGAGCGCTACACCCGCCAGATGGTGCACTTCCATCTGAAGAACGCCGGCTCCTGGGGCAACGCGAAGACCGGGACCGACCTGGCGGCGCAGGTCGATCCCGGCTTCGTGCTGCGTGAGGACGCGGCGGCGGCCGTCCCGGCCCTCGACGCGGCCGTGTAGCGCGTTACCGCTGGAAGGCGGGGGCCCCGGGGACTCCCTTGGGAGCCGGGGCCGGGCTGCCCGAGAGGTACGAGGCCCAGTCCTCCTTCGGGGCCTCACCGACCTTGAGGCCGCGCAGCTTCTCCAGCGTCGCCGGGTCCTGCGCGTCGAGCCAGTCGGCGAGTTGCCGGAAGGACACGCAGCGCACCTCCGACCTGGTGCACACGCTTCCGATGACCTGGTCCAGGGCGCGCATGTACGTGCCGCCGTTCCAGGACTCGAAGTGGTTGCCGATGACCAGGGGGGCGCGGTTGCCGTGGTAGGCGCGCTCGAAGCCCTGGAGCAGGCCGTCACGCATCTGGTCGCCCCAGTACTCCTGCTTGGCGGGGTCGCCCTGGGTCGTGGTGCCCGACTGGTTCACCATGAAGTTGTAGTCCATGGTGAGCGTCTCGAAGCCGCGGCCCGGGACCGGGACGAGCTGCATCGACAGATCCCACAGGCCCTCCTTCTTCTTGGGCCAGACCTGGTCGTTGACGCCGCTGGTGTCGTAGCGGAAGCCCAGCTGGCGGGCGGCGCGCATGAAGTTCTTCTGCCCCTCCAGGCAGGGGGTCCGGGCGCCGATGAGCTCCCGGTCGTAGTCGAAGGGCAGCGGGGCGGCCTTCATCAGACCGGTGTTGGTCTTCCAGGACTTCACGAACGACTTCGCCTGGGCGATCTCGCTCTTCCAGTCCTTGACCGACCACTCGCCGACCCCGCCCCCGCTGCCGCAGAAGTGGCCGTTGAAGTGGGTCCCGATCTCGTTGCCCTCCAGCCACGCCAGGCGCAGCTGCTTCACGGTCTCCTTGATACCCCCGGCGTCGTTGAAACCGATGTCGGAGCGTCCCGGCGAGTGCTGCGGGGGCCGGTAGAGGTCGGCCTTGTCCTCCGGCAGCATGTACACGCCGCTCAGGAAGTACGTCATCGTCGCGTTGTTGTCCTTGGCGACCTTGCGGAAGTGCGAGAACAGCTTCTGGCTGTCCTCACCTGCGCCGTCCCAGGAGAAGACCACGAACTGCGGGGGCTTCTCGCCGGGCTTCAGCCGCTCGGCCCGCGGCAGGTGCGGCTGCGCTCCGGTGTACGCGGTCGAGCCGTCGCCGATCAGGCGGAACGCCTTCTTGGGCGCCGGGGCCGCGGCGGGCTTCCTGGCACCGTGCGCGCCTTCCTCGGAACCGGTGGTGCCGGTGGCGCAGCCGGCGAGTGCCGTGGCGCAGGCCGCGGCGAGCGCGACACCCGCGGCGATCCTCTGGGTGGTGGCCATCTTCCGCCCACCTTCTTCCTTCAGTCAGGGCAACCCTGCTCGGGGCGTTCTCCGGATGACGTGCAGGGGCGTGCCGTCAGCGCCGTCAAGGTCGCACGGACTGCGGGAGAGATTTGTATGACAAGCCGATGAAATTCCCGATTCACTCGCGCGAGTGATTTACTGCCCCATTTGCCGGTATCGCCCACACCTGCCCTTTACTTAGCATTACGATCCATTTACCGAGCGTTGAATCATCCCGCCGCTGCACGCCGTGACCCACGGCCGCGACCCGCCCCCCGCCCTGAGCGGGGGACCACCTGTTCCGCGACCGCGCTGCCCCGGAGGAGACGGGAAACATGTCTGCCTGCGTCCCCACCCGCGCCGCCGACCCGACTCGGCCCGCGCACGTTCACCAGCCCCCCAGCCCCCCGCCGACCCCGCCCCGCCGGTTCCGTGTCGCCGGTGCCGACGTGTCGGCCTCCATCGCGGTCTTCCTGATCGCCCTGCCCCTGTCCCTGGGCATCGCCCTCGCCACCGACGCGCCGCTCCAGGCGGGACTCGTCGCCGCGGCCGTCGGCGGGATCGTCGCCGGCCGGTTCGGCGGCTCCCCGCTCCAGGTGAGCGGTCCGGCCGCCGGCCTCACGGTGGTCACCGCCGAGCTCATCCACCGCTACGGATGGCGCACGACCTGCGCCATCACCGTCCTCGCGGGCCTGGCGCAACTGGCTCTCGGCTGCCTGCGCGTGGCACGCACCGCGCTCGCCGTCAGCCCCGCCGTCGTCCACGGCATGCTCGCCGGCATCGGCCTGACCATCGCCGTCGCGCAGCTGCACATCGTGCTCGGCGGCACACCGCAGAGCTCGGTCCCGGCCAACCTGCTCGCGCTGCCCGCGCAGTTGGCGCAGCTGCACCCCGCGGCCGTGTCGGTGAGCGCCCTGACCCTGGTGCTGCTGCTGGCCTGGCCGCGGCTCCCCGGACGGATCGGGGGCGCCCTGCGCAAGGTGCCCGCCGCGCTCGTCGCCGTCGCCGGGGCCACCTTCGCCGCCTCGCTCGCCGGGCTGCGCCTGCCCATGGTCGACCTGCCGTCCTGGAGCAGCCACGCGCTGGCCGGGGTGCCCGAGGGCCCTGTGCTCGGTCTCGTCGCCGCCGTCCTCACCGTGACCCTGGTGTGCAGCGTGCAGTCGCTGCTCGGCGCCGTCGCGGTGGACAAACTGGTGGCCGGACGAGGGGACGGTCACGCCCACGTCGGCCGTTCCGACCTCGACCGCGAACTGCTCGGGCAGGGCGCTGCCAACGTCGTCTCCGGGGCGCTCGGCGGGCTGCCGGTCGCCGGAGTCGCCGTGCGCAGTTCGGCCAATGTGCACGCAGGTGCGGTCAGCCGGAACTCCACGATGCTGCACGGCGTTCTCGTAGTGATCGCCGCGCTGCTGCTCGTCCCGCTCCTGGAGCTGATCCCGCTCGCCTCGCTCGCCGCCCTGGTGATGGCCGTCGGCGTCCAGATGGTGTCCCTGCACCACATCCGCACGGTCACGCGCCACCGCGAAGTGCTGGTGTACGTCTTCACCACGCTCGGCGTCGTGGGCTTCGGCGTCCTGGAGGGCGTGGCCATCGGGGTCGCCGTGGCCGTCGCCGTCGCCCTGCACCGCCTCGCCCGCACCCGGATCACGCACGAGGAGAGGGAGGGCGTCCATCACGTGGGCGTCCGCGGGCAGTTGACGTTCCTCGCCGTGCCGCGGCTCAGCCGGACCCTGCATCTGGTGCCCCGGGGCTCCTCGGTCGTCGTGGAGCTGGACGGCTCCTTCATGGACCACGCGGCCTACGAGTCGCTGCACGACTGGCAGAACACACATGTCGCCCAGGGCGGCAAGGTCGAGATCGCCGGGCGGCGGCCCGGGACCCGGATCGCCGAGCCCACGGACGGCTCCCACTGCCGGTGCCGCCCCTGGACGCCCTGGCGCAACCACCACTGCGAGCCCGGCACGAGCCCGCAGGCCGTGGCGGCCGACGGGCAGCGGGACAGCTCGGAAGGCGAGGGCGGGACAGCCGGTTCCCCCCGCCGGAGCCAGCACCAACTGGCCCGTGGCATCAGCGCGTTCCAGCGCAACACGGCGCCCCTGATGCGCAGTGAGCTGGCCCGTCTCGCGCGGGAGGGGCAGCGGCCGTCGCAGCTCTTCCTGACCTGCGCCGATTCGCGGCTCGTCACGTCGATGATCACGTCCAGCGGCCCCGGCGACCTCTTCGTCGTGCGCAACGTGGGCAACCTCGTGCCTCCGCCCGGCGAGGAGAGCGGGGACGACTCGGTGGCGGCGGCCATCGAGTACGCGGTGGACGTGCTGAAGGTGCGGTCCATCACGGTGTGCGGGCATTCCGGATGCGGCGCGATGCAGGCCCTGCTCAACTCCGAACCGGGCGCCGCCCGGACACCGCTCAAGCGGTGGCTGCGGCACGGGATGCCGAGCCTGGAGCGGATGGCCACCGCCGAGCGGCCCTGGCCCCGGCTCGCCGGCCGGGCCCCCGCCGACGCGGTGGAACAGCTCTGCCTGACCAATGTGGTGCAGCAGCTGGAGCACCTGCGGGCGCACGAGTCCGTACGCCGTGCCCTGGAGGCGGGGGCGCTGGAGCTGCACGGGATGTACTTCCACGTGGGCGAGGCGCAGTCGTACCTGCTGACCGGTGCCGACGCCGGTACGGGCACCGACGGGACCGAACTGTTCGACCACGTGGACGCCGCGGAGGACCTGCCCAGTCCCGTGTGACCCCGGGGCGGGGTGCGGCCCGGACGCCGGCCGCACCCCGCCCGTCACCGCCCGACCTCGACACCCGTACGGGCCGACCTGGCACCTGTACGGACCTGGTCACCGTACGGAGCAAGGCGCCCCGCGACTCGCCCTCCCTCTCGCACGTCTCCGCGGCGACGCCCCTTCGGCCGGTACTGCCCGGTCGAAGGCCGCCGCGCCGGTGCGGCCGGTAGCGATGGACCGGAGTTCTCCGCGGCGCCGTCGGTCCCGTGCGGCCGGCGCGGCGCAGACTGAACCCGGCCGCCCGTCCGTCCGTGCCCCTGAGTGACCCCACAGCACCTGAATAGGTCTAAACCAATTTCGGATCGGCCCTTGTCATCGGGCCCCCCGGTCTGATGAGCTGTGGCCTGGGACACAACGGACACCCTGGGAAAGGGAGATGTCGTGAGCAACGAAAGCCTGGCCAACCTGCTGAAGGAAGAGCGCAGGTTCGCGCCGCCCGCCGACCTGGCCGCGAACGCCAACGTCACCGCGGAGGCGTATGAGCAGGCCAAGGCTGACAGGCTCGGCTTCTGGGCCGAGCAGGCCCGCCGGCTGACCTGGGCCACCGAGCCCACCGAGACCCTCGACTGGTCGAACCCGCCGTTCGCCAAGTGGTTCAAGGACGGCAAGCTCAACGTCGCGTACAACTGCGTGGACCGCCACGTGGAGGCGGGCCACGGCGACCGGGTCGCCATCCACTTCGAGGGCGAGCCGGGTGACAGCCGCGCGATCACCTACGCCGAGCTGAAGGACGAGGTGTCCAAGGCGGCCAACGCGCTGACCGAGCTGGGCGTCCACAAGGGCGACCGGGTCGCCGTCTACCTGCCGATGATCCCCGAGGCGGTCGTCGCGATGCTCGCGTGCGCCCGCATCGGCGCCGCGCACTCCGTCGTCTTCGGCGGGTTCTCCGCGGACGCGATCGCGGCCCGGATCGCGGACGCCGACGCCAAGCTCGTCATCACCGCGGACGGCGGCTACCGGCGCGGCAAGCCGTCCGCCCTGAAGCCGGCCGTGGACGACGCCGTCGGCCGGACGGACGCCGTCGAGAAGGTGCTCGTCGTGCGCCGCACCGGCCAGGACGTCGCCTGGACCGAGGGCCGGGACGTCTGGTGGCACGAGATCACCGAAAGGCAGTCCGCGGATCACACGCCGGAGGCCTTCGACGCCGAGCACCCGCTGTTCATCCTGTACACGTCCGGTACGACGGGTAAGCCCAAGGGCATCCTGCACACCTCCGGCGGCTACCTCACCCAGGCGTCGTACACCCACCACGCCGTCTTCGACCTCAAGCCGGAGACCGACGTCTACTGGTGCACGGCCGACATCGGCTGGGTCACCGGGCACTCCTACATCACGTACGGGCCGCTCTCGAACGGCGCGACGCAGGTCATGTACGAGGGCACCCCGGACACCCCGCACCAGGGCCGCTTCTGGGAGATCGTCCAGAAGTACGGGGTGACGATCCTCTACACGGCGCCGACCGCGATCCGGACGTTCATGAAGTGGGGCGACGACATCCCCGCGAAGTTCGACCTGTCCTCGCTGCGCGTCCTCGGTTCCGTCGGCGAGCCGATCAACCCCGAGGCGTGGATCTGGTACCGCAAGCACATCGGCGGCGACCGGACCCCGATCGTGGACACCTGGTGGCAGACCGAGACCGGCGCCATGATGATCGCGCCGCTGCCGGGGGTCACCGAGACCAAGCCGGGCTCGGCCCAGCGGGCCCTGCCGGGCATCTGCGCGACCGTCGTCGACGACGAGGCCAACGAGGTCCCGGACGGTGGCGGCGGCTACCTGGTCCTCACCGAGCCGTGGCCGTCGATGCTGCGCACCATCTGGGGCGACGACCAGCGGTTCCTCGACACGTACTGGTCGCGCTTCGAGGGCAGGTACTTCGCCGGGGACGGCGCGAAGAAGGACGACGACGGCGACATCTGGCTGCTCGGCCGGGTCGACGACGTGATGCTGGTGTCCGGGCACAACATCTCGACCACCGAGGTCGAGTCCGCGCTCGTCTCCCACCCCTCCGTCGCCGAGGCCGCCGTCGTCGGCGCCGCGGACGAGACGACCGGCCAGGCCATCGTCGCGTTCGTGATCTTGCGCGGAACCGCGTCCGCCGAGGACGAGGGACTCGTCGCCGGCCTGCGCAGCCACGTGGGCACCGCGCTCGGCCCGATCGCCAAGCCCAAGCGGATCCTGCCGGTCGCCGAACTGCCGAAGACCCGTTCCGGCAAGATCATGCGCCGTCTGCTCCGCGACGTCGCGGAGAACCGCGAGCTCGGTGACGTCACCACGCTCACGGACTCCACGGTGATGGACCTGATCCAGCAGAAGCTCCCGGCCGCGCCGAGCGAGGACTGACACCCCGGCCCGAGGGCCGCAGCACGCACGAAGAGGGCAATCGGCAGCGCGCCGGTTGCCTTCTTTGTGATTAGTGTGAAGATCACCGGATCCGTACCGGGGCGCCTTGGGTAAGCTGACGAACACGTCAACAACGCGATACGTGGACCGAGGTGCGCCGGGAAGTCTGGTCGGCATGTGCTCCATCCTGCCTACCGACCGGAGGTCTCCCCCGTGACCGCGCCCAGCACCGCCACCCGCAAGTTCCTCGGCCGCCTCTCCCTGCCCGAGCGGAACTTCGTCGCGAACGCGCTGCGCACCGAGACGGTCGGCGGCGTCCTGCTCCTCGTCGCCGCGATCGCGGCACTGATCTGGGCGAACGTCCCCGCGCTCCGGGACAGCTACGAGAGCGTCCGCGACTTCCACCTCGGCCCCTCGGCGCTCGGGCTCGACCTGTCCGTCGAACACTGGGCGGCCGACGGCCTGCTCGCCGTCTTCTTCTTCGTCGCCGGCATCGAGCTCAAGCGCGAGCTCGTCGCGGGCGATCTGAAGGACCCCAAGGCCGCGCTGCTGCCCGTCGTCGCCGCGCTCTGCGGCATGGCCGTACCGGCGCTCGTCTACACCCTGGTCAACATCACCGGCGACGGCTCCCTCCAGGGCTGGGCGGTGCCGACCGCGACCGACATCGCCTTCGCGCTGGCCGTCCTCGCCGTCATCGGCACGTCCCTGCCGTCCGCCCTGCGGGCCTTCCTGCTGACGCTCGCCGTCGTCGACGACCTGTTCGCCATCCTGATCATCGCCGTCTTCTTCACCGACCAGCTGAACTTCGCGGCGCTCGGCGGCGCCGTCGTCGCCCTCGCCGTCTTCTGGCTGCTGCTGCGCAAGGGCGTACGCGGCTGGTACCTGTACGTCCCGCTGGCCCTCGTCGTCTGGGGCCTGATGTACAACAGCGGCATCCACGCCACCATCGCCGGTGTCGCGATGGGCCTGATGCTGCGCTGCCACCGCCGCGAGGACGCGGGCCCGGACGGCCGGCCGGAGGAACAGTCCCCCGGCGAGCACATCGAGCACCTCGTACGCCCCGTCTCGGCGGGACTCGCCGTCCCGCTGTTCGCCCTGTTCAGCGCCGGGGTCGCGATCTCCGGCGGCGCGCTGGGCGACGTCTTCACCCGGCCGGAGACCCTCGGCGTGATCCTCGGCCTCGTCGTCGGCAAGACGGTCGGCATCTTCGGCGGCACCTGGCTCACGGCCCGCTTCACCCGGGCGTCGCTGAGCGAGGACCTGGCCTGGCCGGACGTCCTCGCCGTCTCCTCGCTCGCCGGAATCGGCTTCACCGTCTCGCTGCTCATCGACGAACTCGCCTTCACCGACGACCCCGTGCTCGCCGACGAGGGCAAGGCGGCCGTGCTGGTGGGCTCCCTCATCGCGGCCGTCCTCGCCTCGGTGCTCCTGAAGCTGCGCAACGCCAAGTACCGCAGCCTGTGCGAGGCGGAGGACCGCGACGAGGACCAGGACGGCATCCCCGACATCTACGAACTCGACAACCCGGAGTACCACTTGCGCATGGCCGCCATCCACGAGGGGAAGGCGGCCGAGCACCGCAGGCTGGCCGCGGAGATGGACGCGAGCGACGCGCGGCTACCGAAGTGACGGGCGGGGCGGGCGAGGAGAACGCCGGTCCGGCATGATCTGACAGGACCGCACGATTACATGCAGAAGAGGGAGATCGCGATGAGCGCACCCGACGGCAGCCCGGTCGGCGCCGAACGCAGCATCGGCCAGCTGTTCGCCTCGGCGACGACCGAGATGTCCGCGCTGGTGCACGACGAGATCGCGCTGGCGAAGGCGCAGCTCAGGCACGACGTCAAGCGCGGGGCGGCCAGCGGCGGCGCGTTCTCCGCGGCCGGCGCGGTACTGATCTTCTCCCTGCCGATGCTGAGCTTCGCCCTGGCGTACGGCATCCGGACCTGGAGCGACTGGAACCTCGCCGTCTGCTTCCTGCTCTCCTTCGCCGCGAACGTGCTGGTCGCCGGGGTGCTCGCACTGATCGGCACGGTCTTCGCGAAGAAGGCGAAGAAGAGCAAGGGCCCGCAGAAGGTCGCCGCCTCGATGAAGGAGTCGGCGGGCGTCCTGCAGAACGCCAAGCCGCACCCCCGTGAGGTGACGGCGCAGCAGCGTGTCCCGGAGGCCATCGAGCCTGTGGCACGCTCGTCCTCATGACGGACCCCGCCACACCTTCGGCTCAACCCGCCTCGGCCGTACGACTCGACGTGCCCGGCGGACAAGAGGTCGTCCACCGGGACGTCGCGGCCAACGGCGCGCGCTTCCACATCGCGGAGCTCGGTGACGGTCCCCTGGTGCTGCTGCTGCACGGCTTCCCGCAGTTCTGGTGGGCCTGGCGCCACCAGATGGTCGCCCTCGCCGACGCGGGCTTCCGCGCCGTCGCCATGGACCTGCGGGGAGTGGGCGGCAGCGACCGCACCCCGCGCGGTTACGACCCGGCGAACCTGGCGCTCGACATCACCGGCGTCGTGCGGTCCCTGGGCGAGCCCGACGCCGCGCTGGTCGGTCACGACCTCGGCGGCTACCTGGCGTGGACGGCGGCCGTGATGCGCCCCAAGCTCGTACGCCGGCTCGCGGTGTCCTCGATGCCGCACCCCCGGCGCTGGCGTTCGGCCATGCTCTCGGACGTCAAGCAGACGGCCGCGGGTTCCTACATCTGGGGGTTCCAGCGGCCCTGGGTCCCCGAGCGGCAACTCGTCGCGGACGACGCCGCTCTGGTGGGCCGTCTGATGCGGGAGTGGTCGGGACCGCGGCTGCCGGACGACGAGGCCGTGGACGCGTACCGGCGTGCCATGTGCATCCCGTCGACGGCGCACTGCGCGATCGAGCCGTACCGCTGGATGGTGCGCTCCGTGGCCCGTCCGGACGGCATCCAGTTCAACCGGCGGATGAAGCGGCCGCTGCGGGTGCCGACGCTCCATCTGCACGGTTCGCTGGACCCCGTGATGCGCACGCGCAGCGCGGCGGGCTCCGGGCAGTACGTCGAAGCCCCGTACCGCTGGCGGCTGTTCGACGGGCTCGGTCACTTCCCGCACGAGGAGGACCCGGTGGCGTTCTCCACCGAGCTGATCAACTGGCTCCAGGACCCCGAACCCGACCGGTGAACCCCCTGCGGGTGTCCGGTCGGTGACCGTTTGGACACGTTCGGCACCCGTCGGCGAACGCCTGTCCGTCGAACAGCCAAATGCCTCGCGCATAGGCCAATTGAGGGCCCGGGAGGCGGTTACCGACCATGAGGCCCGGGCAGACGTCGGGGTATGGGCTGGACGCACGACTACAGTGACGCAGCACGCACCCGTCGCTCGGCCACGGGCCTGAGCTCACACCAGAGGGGTGCCCCGCAACTACAGGGCACGGACCTCAGGTTGGGGATCCCGCACATTCTGCGTCGCCGGGCCCGCTGGGTCTCGGCGCGGCTTCGTCACACCCGCGGCTGACCCGCCGACCGGGCGTCACGGCCTTACCGGCCGGGCGGCTCGCCGTACCGCGCGGGCCGCTCCCCTCGGACCGACTCCGCGTCAGAGCGCGCAGCTGTCGCTGTCGACCTGCTGGTTGGCCCTGCGCCCCTTGGCGACATCCTCACGGACCTCGTCGGCGGTGAGCGCGTAGCCGGTCTGGTCGTTGTCGAGCGACTTCGCGAAGACCACGCCGTACACCTCGCCCTCGGGCGTGAGCAGCGGGCCGCCGGAGTTGCCCTGGCGGACGACCGCGTACAGCGAGTAGACGTCGCGCCGGACCGTGCCGCGGTGGTAGATGTCCGGGCCGTTCGCGGTGAGCCGGCCGCGCACGCGCGCGGGCTGGACGTTGTACGAGCCGTTCTGCGGGAAGCCGGCGACGATCGCGCCGTCGTCCCGGGTCGCGTCATCGGACGTGAACCGCAGGGCCGGCGCGCGCAGGTTCGGCACGTCCAGTACGGCGATGTCGCGCTCCCAGTCGTAGAGCACGACCGTCGCGTCGTACCGCCTGCCCTCGCCGCCTATCTGCACGGTGGGCTCGTCGACTCCGCCGACCACGTGCGCGTTGGTCATCACGCGGCGCTCGCCGAAGACGAAGCCGGTGCCTTCGAGGACCTTTCCGCAACTCTGCGCGGTGCCCATGACCTTGACGATGGACTTCTTCGCGCGGGTGGCCACCGCGCTCTTGGCGAGGGCCGGGTCGGGCGGCTGGACATCGGTGATCGGCTCGTTCGCGAACGGGCTGAAGACCTGCGGGAAGCCGTTCTGCGCGAGGACCGAGGAGAAGTCGGCGAACCAGGTGTCGGCCTGGGCGGGCAGCGCCCGCGAGACGCCCAGCAGCACCTTGGAGCTGCGGACCTCCTTGCCGAGCGTCGGCAGCGTCGTGCCCGCGAGGGCCGAGCCGATCAGCCAGGCCACGAGCAGCATCGCCACCACGTTGACCAGGGCGCCGCCCGTCGCGTCCAGGGCGCGGGCGGGTGACCAGGTGATGTACCGGCGCAGCTTGTTGCCCAGGTGGGTGGTGAGGGCCTGGCCGACGGAGGCGCAGACGATCACGACGATCACCGCGACGACGGCCGCCGACGTACTGACCTCGGAGTCGTCGGTCATGGCGCCCCAGACCACCGGGAGCAGATAGACCGCGACGAGACCGCCGCCCAGGAAGCCGATCACCGACAGGATGCCGACGACGAAGCCCTGGCGATAGCCCACGATCGCGAACCACACGGCGGCGACCAGCAACAGGATGTCCAGCACATTCACGGAGGCCACCCTGTCATGCGCGCCAGTCGAGCGGGACCTGCTTGTCCCGGTCCCAGGGCAGCTCCCAGCCCGCGTAGTGCAGGATCCTGTCGATGATGCCGGCCGTGAATCCCCACACGAGGGCCGATTCGACCAGGAATGCCGGGCCCCGGTGGCCGCTCGGGTGAATCGCGGTCGCCCGGTTCGCCGGGTCCGTGAGATCCGCCACGGGCACCGTGAAGACGCGGGCCGTCTCCGCGGGATCGACCGCGTCGACCGGGCTGGGGCGGCGCCACCAGCCGAGCACCGGCGTCACCACGAAGTGGCTCACCGGGATGTAGAGACGGGGCAGTACGCCGAAGAGCTGCACGCCGCTCGGGTCGAGGCCCGTCTCCTCCTCCGCCTCGCGCAGCGCGGCCCGCAGCGGGCCGTCGCCCTCCGGGTCGCCGTCCTCCGGGTCCAGGGCGCCGCCGGGGAACGACGGCTGGCCCGCGTGCGATCTCAGCGAGCTGGCACGCTCCATGAGCAGCAGTTCCGGACCGCGCTCGCCCTCGCCGAACAGGACCAGCACGGCGGACTGGCGGCCCGCACCGTCGGCGGGCGGCAGGAAGCGGCTCAGCTGGAGCGGCTCGACCGTCTCCGCGGCACGCGCCACCGGCTCCAGCCAGCCGGGCAGATCGTCCTCGCTCAGCGCGATCGGGTCGGCGGACATGCCGTGTCCGTGCCGCGCGCCGTGGCCCTGGTGTGTGTCGTGGCCCTGGTGCGTGTGACTCGCGTGCGTCATCGCCACCCCCGTTCTGCCGGTCTCAACGCGTGCGGGGCCGCGGATCGTTCCGCGCCGCAGGTCATCCGGTGCCCAGGGGCGGTGCCGCGATGCCACCCGCGTCCAGGTAGGCCTGCGGGGGCTTGAGCCGCTGGCCCGGGAAGCCGCCCTTCTCGTACTTCAGGAGCTTCCTCGCCTTCTCGGGGTCCGTCTCGCCCTCCCCGTACGCCGGACAGAGCGGGGCGATGGGGCAGGCGCCGCAGGCGGGCTTGCGGGCGTGGCAGATACGGCGGCCGTGGAAGATCACGTGGTGGGAGAGCATCGTCCAGTCGCTCTTCGGGAACAGCGCGCCGACCGCCGCCTCGACCTTGTCCGGGTCGGTCTCGTCGGTCCACTGCCAGCGGCGCACGAGCCGACCGAAGTGGGTGTCCACGGTGATCCCGGGCCGCCCGAAGGCGTTGCCCAGCACCACGAAGGCGGTCTTGCGG
Source organism: Streptomyces sp. NPDC054842 (assembly GCF_053611025.1). Lineage (NCBI taxonomy): Bacteria > Bacillati > Actinomycetota > Actinomycetes > Kitasatosporales > Streptomycetaceae > Streptomyces > Streptomyces sp. NPDC054842. The sequence goes on along the minus strand of NZ_JBSGZN010000004.1, from coordinate 93,296 downwards.
CCGACTCCCGGCAGCTTGACGAGGTCCTCCAGACGGCCCGGGACCTCGCCCCCGAAGTCGTCCCGCAGGGCCTTGGAGAGCCCTATCACCGACTTGGTCTTGGCCCGGAAGAACCCGGTGGGCCGCAGGATCTCCTCGACCTCCTCCGGGTTGGCGGCGGCCAGGTCCTCGGGAGTGGGGTACTTCGCGAAGAGCGCCGGGGTCGTCTGGTTCACCCGCAGGTCGGTCGTCTGCGCGGACAGCACGGTGGCGACCACCAGCTGGAACGCGTTCTCGAAGTCCAGCTCCGGGTGGGCGTACGGGTACACCTCGGCGAGCTCGCGGTTGATCCGGCGGGCCCGGCGGACGAGGGCGGGGTCCGGCTTGGCCGGCTGCGGCGGGGCCTTCGCGACGGCGGCCTTTTTGGCGGGGGCTTTCTTGGCCGTCGCCTTTCTGGCGGTCGTCTTGGCGGCCTTCCCGGCGGGAGCCGCCTTTGCGGTCACCTTCTCGGCCGTCGTCTTCGCGGCCTTCTCGGGGGGCGTCTTCCCAGCCTCCGCGGCCTTCTTGGCGGGGGCCGTCTTCTTCGCGCCGGCGGTCCGGGGCCCGGCGGCCGTCTTCTTCGCGGCGGCCCCCGTCGGGGCGGTCGTCTTCTCGGCGGGCGCCGGCTTCTTCACGGTGGCCTTCGTCTTCTTCGCGGGCTTCTCGTCGGCGGGACTTCCGACGGGACCGTCGGCGGCGACACGCTTCTCGGCGGCGGAGCGCGACGGCTCCGACGCCGCCGCATTTGTCGGTTTGCTGGTTCCGTCCGTGGCCTGTTCGCCCACAGCGGAATCGCGACGTACAACCACCCGCCCAGCCCCCTTGGCCTGTGCTCTCACCGGCGATTTGGACACCCGGCCAGCCTAAAGCCCGGCACCGACATCCGCCCCGGACCCTGAAGATCGGCCCCCAATTGGCCCCCTGCCGCACTCCCCAGGACGCAGGTGCGGCAGACTTGTGACTGATCACACTGTTTGGACCGCCCGGCAAAATGGGGAACACGGTCCCCTGGCACACGGGGGAGCAAGATCCCCTGAGCAGGTCGACAAGGAGAGAACTCGTGGACGACGTTCTGCGGCGCGCCCCGCTCTTCGCGGCGCTCGATGACGAGCAGGCCGCGGAGCTCCGCGCCTCCATGAGTGAGGTGACCCTCGCACGCGGTGACGCTCTCTTCCACGAGGGCGACCCCGGGGACCGCCTGTACGTGGTCACCGAGGGCAAGGTGAAGCTCCACCGCACCTCCCCCGACGGCCGGGAGAACATGCTGGCCGTCCTCGGCCCCGGCGAGCTGATCGGCGAGCTGTCGCTGTTCGACCCGGGTCCGCGTACGGCCACGGCCAGCGCGCTCACCGAGGTGAAGCTGCTCGGCCTCGGCCACGGCGACCTCCAGCCCTGGCTGAACGCGCGGCCCGAGGTGGCCGCCGCCCTGCTGCGCGCCGTCGCCCGGCGCCTGCGCAAGACCAACGACCAGATGTCCGACCTGGTCTTCTCCGACGTGCCGGGCCGGGTGGCCCGCGCGCTGCTCGACCTCTCCCGCCGCTTCGGCGTGCAGTCGGAGGAGGGCATCCACGTCGTGCACGACCTGACGCAGGAGGAGCTGGCCCAGCTGGTCGGCGCCTCGCGCGAGACGGTCAACAAGGCCCTCGCCGACTTCGCCGGCCGCGGCTGGCTCCGGCTGGAGGCCCGCGCCGTGATCCTCCTGGACGTGGAGCGCCTCGCGAAGCGCTCGCGCTGACGCCGTAATTGCGCCGTACGACGACGGGGTCCCGCCTCCGGCAGGCGGGACCCCGTCGTCGCGTCGTCCGGCCGTTCCCGCCCCCGCCCTCTCGGCCTTCTCGGCCTGCGAGGAGGTCGGGCAGAGTGGGGGCGTGGACGGACGTGTGCGGCGCAAGGGGCTCGACGACCAGGGGTACATCGCCCGCGAGGGATCGCTCGCGAAGGTCCCGCCCGCCTTCCGGCCCGTGGTCGCCGCCGCACGGACGCGCGTGGCCGGTCTCTTCGGGGCCCGGCTGGACAGCGCGTACCTGTACGGGTCCGTCCCGCGCGGCACCGCGCGCCCGGGCCGCAGCGACCTGGACCTGCTGCTCGTGCTGCGGGACGAGCCCACCGAGGCGGACCGGGCCGACGCCCGGCTCCTCGACGCGTCCCTCGACCGGGAGTTCGACCAGATCGACGGCGCCGGAACACTTCTGATGAGCCGTGGGCAGGCCCTGAGCGACCTGGAGCGGCACGACCTCGGCTGGTTCCTCGCCTGCCTGTGCACGCCCCTGCTCGGCGCGGACCTCTCCGCGCACCTGCCGCGCTACCGCCCCGACTCCCTGCTCGCCCGGGAGACCAACGGCGACCTCGCGCTGGTGCTGCCCCGCTGGCGTGAGCGCGTCCGGGAGGCGGGCGACTCGGAGGAAGCCCTCCGGCCGCTGGTGCGGGCGATGTCACGCCGTCTGGTCCGCACCGGGTTCACGCTCGTCATGCCGCGCTGGAACGGCTGGACGAGCGATCTGACGGAGATGGCCGAGGCGTTCGGCGCGTACCACCCGGAGCGGGCACCGCAGCTGCGCGAGGCGGCCCTCCTCGGGTACGAGCCGCGCGGGGACCTAGCCGTCCTGCGGGCGTACACCGACGATCTGGGGCCGTGGCTGGCCGGGGAGTACGCGCGCGTGCACGGCGTCAAGGCGCCGCGGCCCTGAAGAGCCGCCCCCGGGGCGTCAGATGAGGCCGTGCTCCCGGAGGTAGTCCAGCTGGGCCCGTACCGACAGCTCCGCGGCCGGCCACAGCGAGCGGTCGACGTCCGCGTACACGTGGGCGACGACCTGTTCCGGCTCCCGGAAGCCGTTCTCGACGGCCGTCTCCACCTGCGCCAGGCGGTGCGCGCGGTGGGCGAGGTAGAACTCCACCGCGCCCTGGGCGTCATCGAGGACGGGCCCGTGACCCGGCAGGACGGTGTGGACGCCGTCGTCGACCGTCAGGGACCTCAGCCGCCGCAGGGAGTCGAGATAGTCCCCCAGGCGGCCGTCGGGGTGGGCCACGAGGGTCGTCCCGCGGCCGAGCACGGTGTCCCCGGTCAGGACGGCTCCGTCGGCCGGCAGATGGAAGCACAGCGAGTCGGAGGTGTGCCCGGGCGTCGGCACGACCCGCAGTTCGAGGCCGCCGACGGTGACGACGTCCCCGTGGGCGAGCCCTTCGTCGCCGAGCCGCAGCGCCGGGTCCAGCGCGCGCACCTTCGTGCCGGTCAGCTCGGCGAACCGCGCGGCGCCCTCCGCGTGGTCCGGGTGGCCGTGCGTCAGCAGCGTGAGCGCGATGCGCTTCCCGGCCCGCCGGGCCGTGTCCACGACGTTCCGCAGGTGTCCGTCGTCCAGGGGGCCCGGGTCGACGACGACCGCGAGATCGGAGTCCGGCTCGGACAGCAGCCAGGTGTTGGTGCCGTCCAGGGTCATCGCGGACGCGTTGGGGGCCAGGACGTTCACCGCGCGCTCGGTGGCGGGGCCGGACAGGGCCCCGCCGCGCGGCTGTCCGGGAAGGGCTGCTGCTTCCGTCATGCGGGTGCTCCACCGGTCGGGACGTGCTTGGTGAACTCGTCGTGGCCCGGCCAGGACAGGACCACTTCGTCGCCCTCCAGACGGGCCCGCGCCAGAACGGGGGTCAGGTCGCGGTCCCGCGCGGCGGTGAGGGCCTCGGCCGCCGTGCCGTACGGGAGCAGCTGACGCAGCGTCGCGACGGTCGGCGGCATCATCAGCAGCTCGCCCCTGTCGTACCCCGCCGCCGCGTCCGCGGGTGTGATCCACACCGTGCGGTCGGCCTCCGTGGAGGCGTTGCGGGTGCGCTGCCCCTCCGGGAGGGCGGCGACGAAGAACCAGGTGTCGTAGCGGCGCGGCTCGAACTCGGGGGTGATCCAGCGGGTCCAGGCGCCGAGCAGGTCGGACCTGAGGACGAGTCCCCGGCGGTCCAGGAACTCGGCGAAGGACAGGTCCCGGGCGACCAGGGCCGCGCGGTCCGCCTCCCAGTCCTCGCCCGTCGTGTCGCCGACCACGGTGTCCGCGGTGGGCCCGGCGAGCAGGACACCGGCCTCCTCATACGTCTCCCGGACCGCCGCGCAGACGACGGCCTGGGCGGACGTCTCGTCGACGCCGAGCCGCTCCGCCCACCACGCGCGCGTGGGACCCGCCCAGCGGATGTGGTGCTCGTCGTCGCGGTGGTCCACGCCGCCGCCCGGATACGCGTACGCGCCCCCGGCGAAGGCCATGGAGGCGCGTCTGCGCAGCATGTGCACCACGGGGGCGCCGTCGGTGTCCTTGAGCAGCATGACGGTGGCCGCCCGGCGCGGGGCGGCCGGTGTGAGGGTGCCGTCCGCGAGCGCACGGATCCGCTCGGGCCACTCCGGTGGGTACCACTGCCCATTCGCCATGGCGGGAGGCTATCCCGTGGCGCGCTCATGTTCGAGAGGCGACCGTCGGCCGCCCCCGGGGTGGCGCCCGGACCGGACGCCCGCCCCGGGGCGCCAGGTCACGCCTCGGTCAGCTCCACCTGGATCTCGACCTCGACCGGCGCGTCCAGCGGCAGGACCGCCACGCCGACCGCGCTGCGGGCGTGCACGCCCTTGTCGCCGAGGACCTCGCCCAGCAGCTCGCTGGCGCCGTTCAGCACACCCGGCTGGCCGGTGAAGTCCGAGGCTGAGGCCACGAAGCCGACGACCTTCACGACACGCGCGACGCGGTCCAGGTCGCCCGCCACCGACTTGACGGCGGCCAGGGCGTTCAGCGCGCAGATGCGCGCCAGGTCCTTGGCCTCCTCGGCGGTGACCTCGGCGCCGACCTTGCCGGTCACCGGGAGCTTGCCGTCCACCATCGGCAGCTGGCCGGCCGTGTAGACGTACACCCCGGAGCGCACGGCCGGCTGGTACGCGGCCAGCGGCGGTACGACCGCCGGCAGCGTCAGGCCGAGCTCCCGGAGCCTGGACTCGACGGCACTCATGCCTGCCTCTCCCGCTTCAGGTAGGCCACCAGCTGCTCGGGGTTGTTCGGCCCGGGCACGACCTGGACGAGCTCCCAGCCGTCCTCGCCCCAGGTGTCCAGAATCTGCTTCGTGGCATGGACGAGCAGAGGCACGGTTGCGTATTCCCACTTGGTCATGTGGCCGACTGTATCCGCTGTTATCCACAGCCTCCCGCGTAGCCCGGGCACGGACTGGTTAGGCTCGAAGACGTGAGCAGGCTCCAGGTCGTCAGCGGCAAGGGCGGTACCGGCAAGACCACGGTAGCCGCCGCCCTCGCGCTCGCCCTCGCGACCGAGGGCAAGCGCGCCCTCCTCGTCGAGGTCGAGGGCAGGCAGGGCATCGCGCAGCTCTTCGAGACAGAAGCGCTGCCTTACGAGGAGCGGAAGATCGCCGTCGCTCCGGGTGGCGGGGAGGTGTACGCACTGGCCATCGACGCCGAGCTGGCCCTTCTGGACTACCTCCAGATGTTCTACAAGCTCGGCGGTGCGGGACGCGCCCTGAAGAAACTCGGCGCGATCGACTTCGCGACCACCGTCGCGCCCGGCGTGCGGGACGTCCTCCTCACGGGCAAGGCGTGCGAGGCCGTGCGCCGCAAGGACAGGAGCGGGCGCTTCACCTACGACTACGTGGTGATGGACGCGCCCCCGACGGGCCGCATCACCCGCTTCCTGAACGTGAACGACGAAGTGGCCGGCCTGGCGCGGATCGGCCCGATACACAATCAGGCGCAGGCCGTCATGCGGGTCCTGAAGTCCCCCGAGACGGCGGTCCACCTGGTGACCCTCCTGGAGGAGATGCCCGTCCAGGAGACCGCGGACGGCATCGCCGAACTGCGCGGGGCCGGGCTGCCGGTGGGCCGGCTCATCGTGAACATGGTGCGTCCCGCCGTACTGGACGGCGCCGACCTGGAGCTGGCCGGAGCCCTCCCGCGCGGCGCCCTCGCCAAGGCGCTCTCCTCGGCCGGGCTCGGCGGTGCCCGCCGCGGCGGACTCGCCGAGCGCCTCGTGGAGCCCCTGCTCCAGCAGGCCGAGGAGTACGCCGAGCGGCACGTCCTGGAGCACGAGCAGCGGTCCGTGCTCCAGGAGTCCGGCCTGCCCCTGCACGAACTGCCGCTGCTCGCCGAGGGCATGGACCTGGCGGGCCTCTACGAACTGGCCAAGGAACTGCGTCAGCAAGGGATCTCATGAGTCCGGACCCGGCACGCGCCCAGGGCCGCGGCCCCGCACACGAACCGGCCCGCGCGATCGACTCCACACGCGTTCTGGACATCGATCCGCTGCTCGACGACCCGGCGACCCGCATCGTGGTGTGCTGCGGCTCCGGCGGCGTCGGCAAGACGACCACGGCGGCCGCCCTCGGGCTGCGGGCCGCCGAACGGGGCCGCAAGGTGGTCGTGCTGACCATCGACCCGGCCCGCCGGCTCGCCCAGTCGATGGGCATCGACTCCCTCGACAACACCCCGCGCCGCGTGAAGGGCGTCGAGGGCGACGGCGAGCTGCACGCGATGATGCTCGACATGAAGCGCACCTTCGACGAGATCGTCGAGGCGCACGCGGACCGCGAGCGGTCGGCCGCGATCCTGAACAACCCCTTCTACCAGTCGCTTTCGGCGGGCTTCGCGGGCACGCAGGAGTACATGGCGATGGAGAAGCTCGGGCAGCTGCGCTCCCGCGAGGAGTGGGACCTGATCGTCGTCGACACGCCGCCCTCGCGTTCGGCGCTGGACTTCCTGGACGCCCCGAAGCGGCTGGGCTCGTTCCTGGACGGCAAGCTGATCCGGGTCCTCATGGCGCCGGCGAAGGTCGGCGGACGCGCGGGGATGAAGTTCCTGAACGTCGGGATGTCCATGATGACGGGCACCCTCGGCAAGGTGCTGGGCGGTCAGCTGCTCAAGGACGTCCAGACGTTCGTGGCGGCCATGGACACCATGTTCGGCGGCTTCCGCACGCGCGCGGACGCCACGTTCCGGCTGCTCCAGGCGCCCGGCACGGCGTTCCTCGTGGTGGCCGCCCCCGAGCGGGACGCGCTGCGCGAGGCCGCGTACTTCGTGGAGCGCCTCGCCGCCGAGAACATGCCGCTGGCGGGCCTGGTCCTGAACCGCGTCCACGGCAGCGGCGCGGCCCAGCTGTCCGCCGAGCGGGCGCTGGCCGCCGCCGAGACCCTCGACCTCGCCGCCGCCGGACATTACTCGGGGGACGCGGAGGAGGACGGCTCCCCCGCCGCGCGCGACGAGGGGGCCACGAGCACCGGGGACGCCGGCTCGGCGACCGCCCCGGAGGCGGACCCGGCGGTCGCGGAGGGCAGCGATTCCACGGCCGTAGAAAATCTTGACGGCCCCCGCATTGTGGATCAGAGGGACGGGAAAGCTGGACTTCGTAACTCTCCCGACACGTACGGCAGTTCAGAAACTCCCGCCGGCCAGAACCCCGCTCCCGCCGCAGGCTCCCCCGCCACGGACGGAGCCGTCGAACAACTCACCGCAGGCCTGCTGAGGCTGCACGCCGAGCGCATGCGGCTGCTCTCCCGCGAGCAGCGCACACGCGACCGCTTCACCGCACGCCACCCCGAGGTGGCGGTGGCCGAGGTCGGCGCGCTGCCCGGGGACGTACACGACCTCGCGGGGCTGCGGGACATCGGGAACCGGCTCGCGGCCCATCGGCCGGAGCTGCCCGAAGCAGACGTCTGAGACAGGGCACGGCCGACGCCGTACGCCTCCGAGCCTTCCGGCCGGCCCGCACCGCCCGGAAGGCGGCGCGTGTGGCCGAAGGCCCGGCCGTGCGGCACGGGGGCGGGCGTCTGCACGAAGCCCTGCGCCCGCGCCTGAAAAGCCCCCTGACGTGCACGAAGGGCGACGCGCCCCTCGTGCCGCGGGGTGGTGGGAACGGGCCCGACAGACCCGCCGCCGCTGCCCCGAGGGTGCGGCGCCCGGGTCCGAGGGACGGTCCCCTCAGCCCACCGCCGCGTAGTTCTCGTACACCTCTTCCTCGTCGAGGGGCAGCAGGCCGGCCCCTCGCTCGTACTCCGTACGCGCGGTCTCCAGCAGCCGGCGCCAGGACGTCACGGTCGGTCGCCTGCGCAGCAGTGCGCGGCGCTCCCGCTCCGTCATGCCACCCCACACGCCGAACTCGACGCGGTTGTCCAGCGCGTCGGCGAGGCACTCCGTGCGCACCGGACATCCGGTGCACACCGCCTTCGCCCGGTTCTGCGCTGCTCCTTGAACGAACAGTTCATCCGGATCGGTAGTGCGGCAGGCCGCCTGCGCACTCCAGTCGGTTACCCAGCCCATACCGGCGCCGTCCTCTCCCGAATCGAGGCTCCCCCACGGCGGCAGCGGCATATTCACCGCCGCCAGTTGAGGACGTTACGGAAGGCGGGCACAGCGCAACACCCCCTTCGGGCCCAATCTTGAATGGTCCGAACGGACTATGCGTAAGCGGCAGATCACCCGGGGGAGTGACCGGAGGACATACGTGAGCTTCCCGGCCAACCGGGACAGTTCAGTTGAGTCACAACGGACGCCGGATGACACACAAGGCGGATTCGGACACGCCCTCCACAGATGTTCGGGAGACCTCCGGAACGATTCGGGGTCGCCGGACGTACTTGATACGTGGCCCTACTGCTGTGACAGTTGAGAGCAGCTTAGGCCAAGGCATATACGCGTGTCCGGCGAATGAGAACGTAGGCTGCCCTCATGCCAAAGAAGCGCTCGGGCGGTGGTCTGTCCCCATCGCAGCAGGCCGCCAAGTTCCTCGGTGTCAGTGTGCTCGCGGGAGCGGTGCTGGCCGGAATCGCGCTGCCCGCGGCCGGCGCGCTGGGTCTCGCGGCCAAGGGTTCCGTCGAGGGCTTCGACGAGATCCCGGCCAACCTCAAGCGCCCCCCGCTGAGCCAGCGCACCACGATCCTGGACAACCAGGGCGGCCAGATCGCCTCGGTCTACTCGCGCGACCGCACGGTGGTCGAGCTCAAGGACATCTCGCCGTACATGCAGAAGGCGATCGTCGCCATCGAGGACTCGCGCTTCTACGAGCACGGCGCCGTCGACCTCAAGGGCATCCTGCGCGCCCTGAACCAGAACGCGCAGAGCGGCGGGGTCGCCCAGGGCGCCTCCACGCTGACGCAGCAGTACGTGAAGAACGTCTTCGTCGAGGAGGCGGGCGACGACCCGACCAAGGTCGCCGAGGCCACCCAGCAGACGCTCGGCCGCAAGATCCGCGAGCTGAAGTACGCGATCCAGATCGAGGAGAAGCTCGGCAAGAAGCGCATCCTCGAGAACTACCTGAACATCACCTTCTTCGGTGAGCAGGCCTACGGTGTCGAGGCCGCCGCCCAGCGCTACTTCTCCAAGTCCGCCAAGAAGCTGAACCTCCAGGAGTCCGCGCTGCTCGCGGGCATCGTCCAGTCGCCCAGCCGGTACGACCCGGTCAACGACGAGGCGGAGGCCACCAAGCGGCGCAACACGGTGCTCCAGCGCATGGCCGAGGTGCACGACATCACCCGGCAGGAGGCCGAGAAGGCCAAGGCGAAGCCGCTCGGACTGCACGTCAGCAAGCCGAAGAACGGCTGCATCACCGCGGTCAAGGGCGCCGGCTTCTTCTGCGACTACGTGCGCGAGGTCTTCCTGAACGACCCGGTCTTCGGAAAGACCAGGAAGGCCCGCGCCAAGGTCTGGAACCAGGGCGGCCTCGCCATCCGCACGACGCTCGACCCGCAGGCCCAGCAGTCGGCCCAGGCGTCGATCAAGGATCACGTCAACAAGGGCGACGACGTGGCCACCGCCGCGACCATCGTCGAGCCCGGCACCGGCAAGATCCTCGCGATGGGCCAGTCGCGTCCGTACGGCTTCGGCAAGCACGAGACGCAGATCAACCTCTCCGTGGACAAGGAGATGGGCGGCGGCGCGGGCTACCAGCCCGGTTCGACGTTCAAGCCGATCGTGGCGGCGGCCGCGGTCGAGGGCGGCACGTCGGCGACGCAGCAGTACTCGTCGCCGTACGAAATGGAGTACCCGAGCCCGGTCCCCGTCTGCGGCGGCAAGAACTGGACCAACCTCCAGAACGAGAAGCTCACGAACGAGAACGAGTCGGAGCACGGCCCGTACGGCATGAAGGAAGCGACCGCCAAGTCGGTCAACACCTACTACGTGCAGCTGATCAGCGACATCGGCATCTGCCCGGTGACCGACATGGCGAAGAAGATGGGCGTGAACCGCGCCGACGGCGGCAAGATCGCCCAGGCCCCGTCCATCGCGCTCGGCACGCAGGAGATGTCCCCGCTGACGATGGCGAACGCCTACGCGACCTTCGCCTCGCGCGGTACGTACTGCACGCCGATCGCCATCGAGTCGATCAGCCAGACCGTCGGCGACGAGAAGAAGTCCCTGCGGGTGCCCAAGTCGACCTGCTCACGGGCCATGTCGGAGACCACCGCGGACACCATCAGCACCCTGCTGAAGGGCGTGGTCGAGGACGGTACGGGTACCGAGGCCGGCCTCAGCGGCCGCGCCAGCGCGGGCAAGACCGGTACGACGGACTTCCGCTACGCCGCCTGGTTCGTCGGCTACACGCCGAACATGGCCGGCGCCGTCTGGGTCGGCGACCCGGCCCACAAGCGCCGGATGACCAACATCACCATCGGCGGCGTCTACCGCGACAAGGTGTACGGCGGTGAGGTCCCCGGCCCCATCTGGCGCGACATGATGACGGGCGCCCTCCAGGGCAAGCCGGCACCGAACTTCAACCTCATCGACATCCCGGACCCCGAGCCCGACCGGGGCAACGACGACGGCGGCAACGGCGACGACGGAAAAGGCCACGGCAACGGCGGCGGGAACGGCAACGGCGGCGGTGACGGCGGCATGACCACCGACGGCGGCGTGACGACCGACGGCGGCACCGACGGCGGCACCTTCCCGACCCCGACCTTCTCGATCCCCGAGGGCTTCATCCAGGGCCAGGGCAACGGTGGGAACGGGCCTGGGGGCAGGAAGGGTTAGTCGACGGGGGCGGGCGACCAGCTTGGACCGACGGGGGTCGGGCGACGGAGGTCGGGCGACGCGCGTCGGTGTGAGCGGGGGTTCGGGCTTGGGCTCGGGCTCGCGTTCGGGCCCGTGAGGCGACTTCAGTTCGGCTTCCGGCTTCCGGCTTCCGGCTCCGGCTTCCGGCTCTGTCCCCGGCTTCTGCTTCGGCTTCGGCTTCGGCGGTTGAACGGTCCGGTCGAGCGTCGGGCGCGGCGGTCGAGCGTCCCACGTCCGTGGAGTACGGCGGTGGGGGCGCCCCTGATGATCAGGGCGCCCCCACCTTTGCGTGTACCGGGCCCCTGCTGGGCCGGCCGGGAGCCGAGGCTCAGCCGGCGAGGAGCTGCTTGACGACGGCGGCGACGCGGCCGCCCTCGGCCTGACCGGCCACCTTCGGGTTCACGAGCTTCATGACCTGGCCCATGGCACGCGGGCCCTCGGCACCGGCCGCCTTGGCCTCCTCGACCGCCTGGGCGACGATCTGCTGGAGCTCCTCGTCCGACAGCTGCTTGGGCAGGTACGCGGCGAGCACCTCGCCCTCCGCCTTCTCCCGCTCGGCCGACTCGGGGCGCCCACCCTGCGCGAAGGCGTCCGCCGCCTCACGGCGCTTCTTCGCCTCGCGGGTGATCACCTTCTGCACCTCGTCGTCGGAGAGCTCGCGCTTCGTCTTGCCCGCGACCTCCTCCTTGGTGATCGCGGCGAGGGTCAGCCGGAGCGTCGAGGAGCGGAGCTCGTCGCGCTCCTTGATGGCGGTGTTGAGGTCTTCCTGCAGCTTCGACTTGAGCGTGGTCATGTCGTCGATTGTCGCAGGTGTGACGACTCGAACGCCCGTTGATTTCACGGGACGCCGTCCGGGCGCGGTGCGTTGCCGTCGTGGGGAGTTGCCGGTGGGGCAGCGCGGGGGCGGGGGCCGCGGTAGTACGGAGCGGGCGTCGCGGCGGCACGGGAACAAAGGTTTCGGCAACACGGGAGCGAGGGTTCCGGCGTCACGGAGGCGAGGGTTCCGACGGTCGTCCACAGGCGTGCGTCGGCCCTCCGTAGGTCTGACACGATGGACGTATGCGCGCGCGATATGGAGTACCCCTGGGAATCACGGCGGTGGGTGCCGCCGGTCTGTTGTACGCGGCGGGATTCGAGGCCCGCTCCTTCCGTCTCCGACGGGTGACGGTCCCGGTCCTGCCACCGGGTATGCGCCCCCTGCGTGTGCTCCAGGTCTCCGACATCCACATGGTGAGCGGACAGCGCAAGAAGCAGCGCTGGCTTCGCTCGCTCGCGGGGCTGCGGCCCGACTTCGTCATCAACACCGGGGACAACCTCTCCGATCCGGAGGCCATCCCGGAGGTGCTGGACGCGCTGGGCCCCCTCATGGAGTTCCCCGGGGCGTACGTCTTCGGGTCGAACGACTACTACGGCCCCAGACTCCGCAACCCCGCCAAGTACTTGTTCGAGAAGGCCCAGGGTCGCCACGGACTGAACGGCAACGCTCCGGTGGTCGACGCGATCCACCTCCGCTGGGAGGACCTGCGGGACGGCTTCGACTCGGCCGGCTGGCTGAACCTGACGAACACCCGCGGGACGCTGAAGATCGATGGTGCCTCGGTCGAGCTGACCGGCCTCGACGACCCCCACATCAAGCGTGACCGTTACGCGCGGGTGGCGGGTGGTCCCTCGGAGTCGGCCGACTTCTCGATGGGCGTGGTGCACGCGCCGTACCTGCGCAGCCTGGACGCCTTCACCGCGGACGGCTACCCCCTCATCCTGGCGGGCCACACCCACGGCGGCCAGATCTGCCTCCCCTTCTACGGCGCCTTCGTCACCAATTGCGACCTGGACACGGACCGGGTCAAGGGCCTGTCCCGGCACCAGGCTGAGGGCCGGACGTCGTACCTGCACGTCTCGGCCGGCTGCGGGGCGAGCCGCTACACGCCGGTCCGGTTCGCGTGCCCTCCGGAGGCATCACTGCTGACGCTGGTGCCGCGGACGTAGACCGGCGGGCGCCCGGGGTGAGGTCGGGGCTGGATCGGGGCGGGCGGGCGGCGCGTCCGGCGGTGCCATCCGGCGGGCTGGATCGAGGGCGGGCGGGCGCGCCCGACGGCGTCATCCGGCGGCGCGTCCGCCGCCCCCGGACGCGCGCCAGGACCGTGACGGAGTCGGGATCCACCGGGATGGTTCACGCTCCCCGGACGGCGTAACCCGCTCAGCTTGTCCCATATCGCCCGATTCGTGACCCGCGCTTAGCGTGAGGTCATGACCGCCCCGATACCCAAGGACATACCGGACCTCCCCGCGATCCCCGGTATCCCCGCGCCGGCCCCCTTCATCGTCCCCGCGACCGCGGTGGTGGCACCCGTACGCCGCCGCGCGACCGCCGTCTTCCGCCTGCTGGTGGTGCTGGCGGCGGCGGCAGGGGTGGCCCTGGAGCTGAGACTGGCCGGCAGTCCCGTCCGCGTCCTCAGCTACTTCACGATCCAGAGCAACGTGCTGCTGGCCGTGGTGCTCCTGGCCTCGGCCCGGCGCGCGTGGTCGGCTCGGCGCCCCCTGCACCCGATGCTGACCGGCGGCGTCCTGCTCTACATCGTGATCACCGGGCTCGTGTACCACGTGATCCTGGCCAACGCCTCCAGCCCGTTCTCGATGACCGGCGGCCCGCCCACCGGCTGGCACGCGGTCGCGAACCATCTGCTGCACACGGTGACCCCGATCGCCGCGGTGATCGACTGGCTGCTGCTGACCAGCCCGGCGCCGGTGCGGGTGAGCCAGGCGGCCGCGTGGCTGCTGTACCCCTTGGCCTACCTGCTCTTCTCCGTCGCCCGCAGCGCGATGATTCCCTCGACGTCCTCGGGCCGGTACCTGTACCCGTTCCTGGACGTGGACCGCCACGGCCACCTGGGCGTTCTCAGCAACGCCCTGCTCCTCGGCCTGGCCTTCTACGCCCTCGCGCTTCTCCTCGTCGCCCTGGACCACCTCCGCCCGGACCCGGTCCGCCGCCGCGCGAAAACCGGATTTCGTCTCTAGCCACCGGTGGGCTAAAGTAAACGACGTCGCCGCGACAAGCAGCGACGATCGGGGTGTAGCGCAGCTTGGCAGCGCGCTTCGTTCGGGACGAAGAGGTCGTGGGTTCAAATCCCGCCACCCCGACAGCTAAAACAGCAGGTAGACCACCTAGGAACGTTCCTAGGTGGTCTTCTTGTTTCTGCCTGCTTGTCTAGCTGAATGACTCCGCTTTCTGCGTGCCGTCCTCGGTCACGGCGGTCCCGGAGTGGCCGACGAGCCGGCAGAGATCTTCTCCACGGGCACTGCAAGCGACGCTCCCGCCTTCGGCCTGCTCCGCCCGCGCCCCTCCCCCCTCACCAGCTGTTCAGGCAGGGTCGAAGAACGGCTCGGGCACGGCATCGGCCACGGTGTAGGGACGGAACCCGGGATCGGTGAGGACCCGATGCAGGAACTCCGCGGCGGTCATCTCGTAACGGTCCCATTCCTCGGCGTCCTCCATCTTGGCGAGGACCGGCCAGGCGTCCACGGCGCCGTCCGTGACCTGCCAGAAGAACGCGTCGGCCGCGCGCGAGTCTCCCCATGGAATCAGGCCCCCGGTCGTCCCCGGCTCATGGATCCGGTAGGGCGCGAACAGGCCGTCCGAAGGGTCGTCGTGCTCCAGCAGAACGCGCCACATCGTCAGCAGATCCCCCACAGCGCTCTCATCGGCGCACAGCACCGACACCACCTGCGAGAACTCGCCGACGCCGAAGGCCTGGCACAGCTGCTTGTAGTCACTGGGCAGTCCGGTCCCCAGTTCCGCTTCCATCGCCGCCCAGGGCTGCGCGACGTCCCGCGCGACCCAGCCTGTGACACGGAGAAGAGAATCCACCCAGGAACCTCCGTCCGGCGGTGCCCCTGGCGACGGTGCAGCCCGCTCCGCCACGAGCACCACCACCTGTTCGCCATCACCGGCACGGACGACACCGCAGCCGATCCACCGACTGCCGGACGCCCACCCGCGCATCTCGACCAGTTCCCCGGCGAAGGCAGCAAGGAGCGGCAGCCCGGTCCGCTCGGTGACCGTCGGATCGACGTAACCGCCCATGGCGAGGTTGCGCGGCCGCCCGTACCAACGGCTGAACTCCTCGAGGAGAGCGAAAAGGTTGATCGCGCCGGAAGCCGTCAAGCACACGTGTCCCCTCGGGTGCCCGGACCGGCTGCACACCAACTCCTGCCCGCCCGGCCGGACCAAGGAGATAACGGCCGCAAGCAGTTCCTTCTCGTCCATGGCCAGGGAGTGAAACACATGCCACAGACAACGAGCCGGGACCGGGACACGGCCGGCCGGGAGCCTTTGTGCGTGCGGCCTGCCTGGGCGGCTACCTCGCCCCAGCCCGCCGGCCGCCTCCGCGGGTCACCGCGGCCGTCACTGCCGACACCGCCGCCGTCGCGCCCAGGGTGCCCAGCAGCACCAGGGCCACGCCGATCACGAAGAGGCCGCTGCCGTCGTCGGACCAGTCGTAGTAGGCCGCCGCGGTCAGTCCTGCCGTCGTGCCCGCCACCGCGTCCGGGGCGTGGCGCCGCGACGCCGCCCAGCAGACCGGCGCCAGCAGGGTCAGGACCAGGCCGATCACCTGCCATGCCTCGTACGGGCCGGTCGTCGAGCCGTCGGGGTGCACGTCACGGTGCTGGTCCCAACCCAGCCAGGCCGCCCACAGTGCCGCGCTCACCAAGGCGAGGCAGAGGCCCGGGCCCAGGCGGCGAACGAAGGTCGGTAGTCGTTGCTCCATGGGTCCAGCCTCGCGACTCCCGGCCTCGCCGCCCAGAGCGCACGTACTCAGTCCCCACCGAGTACCTCGTCGGATCCCGACGTCCCCGACCGGACACTGCCGCCTGCGCGGTCACCGGACGCGGTGACCAGACGCGGTCGCCTCCAGGGTCATCGGACATGGTCGCTCGGGCCAGCGCGACCCGGCGGCGGCCGGAGTGCTCGGCGAGGCGCCGGCAGGCGGCGGCGACCAGCGCGGTGAGTCCAGGGCGCCGGGTGGTTCGCGGCACGGAACGTCACCGTGGACACGCACCGCACCTCCGGACCCTCGGCCAGACCGGTGAGGTCCACCTCCACGTCGTACCGCTCGACCGCCAGCAGCGCGCCCCGGCGCTCGGCCTCTACCCGGGTCGGACTCCTGGTGTACGCCGACGCCATGCGTGCTCCTCCGGTACGGGTGCGGGTGCGGTCCCGCCCGCAGCGTAGACGCCCGCCCAGGGCACCGAGAAGTAGCCGCGGTCGGCGTGCGGGATCGCGTCGGGACAGTCGCCGCTCGGTCGCTGGAAGCCACAAGTAGTGCGCCGATGGCCCGAGTTGGGGCAAGGCAAGCCCTCAGGGACCTCGCGCCCCCGCTACTCGGTGGGGACTTGGCCGCTGGCCGGTTGTCCCGGTGATCTCGTACGGTGGCGTCGGCGGTGTCCGTGGCGGGGGCCCGGCGGCCTTGCGGCCGCGGGCGGTGAGACCTCGGTCGGGTCGCGGCCGGTACGCGGTGGCCCGAGTCCCGGGCGTCGTTCATGTTTCTCGCGGAGGGTCTTTCACCGTGGCTGTCAACGTCCCGCGTCGCACGGCGGGTTCGGTGCTCGTGGGGGCCGCCGGGGCGCGGCCCTGCACCCTGGTCGTGTGCCGCGGGTGCTGCTGCGGCGATCCGCGCAAGTACCCCGGCATCGACCACGAATGGCAACTGGAACGGCTGCGCGCCGCCGCTCAGGCGTCGGGCGGAGGGTTCGCCGTGCGGACGACGGACTGCCTCGGCCCCTGCGACCAGGCCAATGTCGTCGTCGTCCAGCCCTCCGCCGCCGGACGTCAGCGGGGCGGCCGTGCCACCTGGGTCGGGTTCGCGACCGGCGACGACTGCACCGAGGAACTGATCGACTGGGCGACGGCCGGCGGCCCCGGCGTCGCCGCCCCGCCGGCCGCGCTGGAGCTGCAGTTCGTCAGCCCGCCGGGTGAGAAGCTCAACCGCGCACGGACGCGATCGCGTCGCTGACTCCCTTCTTTGCGAAGGCAGTTGCGCCTGGGCGGCGAGCCACCGGTGTGGAACCGGTGGTGCCGGTGCGGCAGTCTTCTCTCCCGTGGGGAGCCTTCCGAGTCAGAGCGAGCCGCCCGAAGCCGTCGCGCCCATGGTGGTGTGCGGCGACGACGGTCTCGCGCACCGGCTGGCCGCCGAGCTGCGCGGCGTCTACGGCGAGCAGGTGACCCTCGTCGTGCCGCCCGCCGCCCGCCGCGGGCAGCGTCCGGTCGTGGGCAGGACCCGGGCGACCGCCCTGTTCGACCGGGTCTCCGCCGCCGTCACGCGGGCCGCTGGCAACGGCGACGCGGGCACCGGCCGGACGGCGGCGCAGCGCGACCCCGGAGGCGGGACGGGACGTACGCCCGCGCACCGCAACTCCGGCGCCGGGGCGGCGCGTACGGCGGCGAACCGGGACGGCGGACCGGCCCGGACCGGCGCCCAGCGGGACGCCGGACCGGCACGCGGCACCGAACGCGCGGGCGCCGAGCGGGTGTTGGAGGCCGCCGAGGCCACCGAGGCCGTGCTCGCCGAGGCAGGCGTGGAACGGGCCGCCGCGCTGGCGCTGGTGTACGACGACGACGAGACGAACATCCGGGCCGCGCTCACCGCCCGCCGGCTCAACCCGCGCCTGCGGCTGGTCCTGCGCCTCTACAACCGGCGTCTGGGCCAGCACATCGAGGCGCTCCTCGACCAGGCGTCGGCGCTGGCCGCGGCCGGTGTCGAGGGCAGCCCGGAGGGGTTCGACGGTTTCGACGCCTCCACCACCGTCCTGTCCGACGCCGACACGGCCGCCCCCGCCCTCGCCGCGACGGCCGTCGCCGGCACCAGCAAGGTCGTCCAGACCGACGGGCTGCTGCTGCGGGCCGTCGAGCGTCCCCCGCCGGCGCCGGGACAGGTCGCCGACCCGGGCCTGTGCACGCTGGCGCTGCTGTCCGCCACCGCCCACGACCCGGCCGGTGCCGACGGCTCCGAGAGCAGCGGCGACCAGGGCCCCCGGCTGCTGCCCGACGAGGAGGCGGTGGCCGCGGCCACCGGGCGCGGGACCGTCGTGCTGGAGACGGTGTCCTACTCCGGTCCCCCGCTGTCCGGGGGCCGCAGCGTCGTACCGTTCGCCTCCCTGCTCTCGCGCCGGCTGCGCTGGTCCTTCGTGGGCCTGGTCGCCTGCGTGGTCGCGCTGGCGGTGGCGTCCATGGCGGTCACCGGCGAGGAGCCGCTGCACGCGACCTACCTGACCCTGCTCGACCTGTTCGCGATCAACGACCCCGCGATCGGGGAGAGTCTCGGCCGCCAGCTGCTCCAGCTCCTGTCCGGCCTCGTCGGCCTGCTGCTCCTCCCGGTGCTGCTCGCCGCGGTCCTGGAGGCGCTCGGCACCTTCCGCAGCGCGTCCGCCGTGCGCCGGCCCCCGCGGGGACTGTCCGGGCACGTGGTGCTGCTCGGGCTCGGCAAGATCGGCACCCGTGTGCTCACGCGCCTGCGGGAGCTGCACATCCCCGTGGTGTGCGTCGAGTCCGACCCGGAGGCGCGAGGGCTCGCGACCGCGCGGCGGCTACGGGTGCCGGTGGTGCTCGGTGACGTCACCCAGGAGGGCGTCCTGGAGGCCGCGAAGATCCATCGGGCGCACGCGCTGCTCGCCCTGAGCAGCGCCGACACGACGAACCTCGAAGCGGCCCTGTACGCCCGCTCTCTCCGCCCCGACCTGCGCGTCGTGCTGCGCCTGTACGACGACGACTTCGCGACCGCCGTGTACCGCACCCTGCGTGCCGCGCACCCCCAG
Organism: Streptomyces sp. NPDC054842; assembly: GCF_053611025.1. Lineage (NCBI taxonomy): Bacteria > Bacillati > Actinomycetota > Actinomycetes > Kitasatosporales > Streptomycetaceae > Streptomyces > Streptomyces sp. NPDC054842. The sequence goes on along the minus strand of NZ_JBSGZN010000004.1, from coordinate 74,464 downwards.
GCGCTCACCCGCAGCCGCAGCGTCTCCCATCTCGCGGCGCCCGCGTTCGCCGGGGCGATGATGGGGCGGCAGATCCTCGGGGCGATCCCGGTCGAGCGGCGGGTGCTGCTGTTCGCCGCCCTGAGCGTGGGCGGGCATCCGCAGCTCGCCGGGCGGACCGTCGGCGAGGCGTTCCGGGCGGGCGCCTGGCGGGTGCTCGCGCTGGACACGGCGCCGCCGGGCGAACGCCGGCCCGACCTGGCCGCGGCACCCGGCGCCTCCTCCGGCGGCGATCGGTCCTCGGGGCTGGTCTGGGACCTGCCGTCCACCTACATGCTGCGCCCCGAGGACCGGGTGGTGCTGGCGGCGACCCGGCGCGGGCTGGCCGAACTCCTGGGCCGCCACCCCGGGGGCCGGACGGGGTCCTGACCCGGGAGAGGGAGGGACGGCCTCCCGGTCCGAGGGCGGGAGGGGCGGTGGCCCCGGCCCGGAAACAGCCCCGCCTCCCCAACCCCTGGCCCCAGCCCTCTGCCCCCTGCCCCTGCTCCTGCTCCTGCTCCTGCTCCTGCTCCTGCTCCTGCTCCTAGCCCGGCAGGTGCCGCGCCGCGAAGTCCAGTTCCAAGCGGACCTGCTTGATGCGCTCGTCCACGACCAGTGAGCCGTGGCCCGCGTCGTAGCGGTAGACCTCGTGGACGGCGTCGCGGGCGGCGAGCCGGGCGACGTAGTTGTCGACCTGGCGGATGGGGCAGCGCGGGTCGTTGACGCCGGCGGAGATGTGGACGGGGGCCTTGACCGCGTCGACGTACGTCAGCGGGGACGACGCCTCGAAGCGCTCGGGGACCTCCTCGGGAGTGCCGCCGAGCAGCGTGCGGTCCAGGGCCTTCAGGGCCTCCATCTCGTCGTGGTACGCCGTCACGTAGTCGGCGACCGGGACGGCGGCGATGCCGAGGGCCCAGGCGCCCGGCTGCGTGCCCAGGCCGAGCAGGGTGAGGTAGCCGCCCCAGGAACCGCCCGTGAGGACGAGCCGGGCGGGGTCCGCGAGGCCGGAGGCGACCGCCCATTCCCGGACGGCGGCGATGTCCTCCAGCTCGATCAGGCCGACGCGGTGCTTGAGGGCGTCCGTCCACTCGCGCCCGTAGCCCGTGGAGCCCCGGTAGTTGACGCGCACCACCGCGTACCCGTGGTCCACCCAGGCCGCCGGGCCCGCCGCGAAGGAGTCGCTGTCGTGCCAGGTCGGGCCGCCGTGGATGTCGAAGACGGTGGGCAGCGGGCCGCTCACCCCGGCCGGCTTCTGGACCAGGGCGTGGATGCGGCCGCCGGGGCCGTCCACCCAGACGTCCTCCACGGGCACGGAGCCCGGGGACTTCATGCCGGGCGGGTCGAGGACGACGTCCCCGGTGGTGGAGCGCACCGCCGACGGCTCGGCCGCCGACGACCACAGGTACTCCACGGTGCCGTCGGGGCGGGCGGTGGCGCCCGACACCGTGCCGGGGGGCGTGGGCACGCGGGTCAGCTCGCGGGTCGCCGGCTCGTACCTCCACAGCTCGCTGCGCGCCTCGAAGCTGTGCGAGACGAGGAGCGCGGAGCCGTCCGGGTACCACTCGGCGCCCACGTCACCGGGCAGGTCCAGCCCCAGGTCCGTCTGCTCGCCGGTCGACACGTCCCAGACCAGGGGCTCCCAGCGGCCGCGCCGCTGGTGCCCGATGAGCAGCCGCGTGTCCCCGTCGACCGGGGCGAAGCCGAGCACCTCCAGGCCCAGCTCGACCGTGCCGCCCTCGGTGTCGTCGAGCTCGGCGACCGGCGAGCCGTCAGGGCGCAGCACGCGCAGCGCCGAGTGCATCGCGTCGCCGTGCTCGGTGTGCTCGACGGCGATCAGGGAGCCGTCGTGCGAGAGGTCGCCGACGCCCGCGGACTCGCGGTGCCGGTAGATCTCGACGGGGTCCTCGCCGGTCCTGGCCAGGTGGATCGTCGAGCCGTCCTCGTCCGTGGAGCGGCCCACGACGGCCGTACGCCCGTCCCTGCCGAGGGCGAGGCCCGAGGGGTAGGACGGCTCCAGGCCCGGGACCGCGGTCTCGTCGGGGCCGCCGCCGAAGGGCTGGCGCCGCCAGACACCGAACTCGTCGCCGTCCTTGTCGTCGAACCACCAGATCCACTCGCCGTCCGGCGACAGCACGCCGTCCGTGGTGCCGTTCGGCCGGTCGGTGACCTGGCGCTGCTCACCCGTCCCGCGGTCCCACGCGTACAGCTCGTACGTCCCGGTCGCGTTCGAGACGAACAGCGCGCGCTCCGGGGCGTCCTCCGCCCAGTCCGGCAGGGACACCCGGGGCGCCCGGAAGCGCTTCTCCCAGTCGGGCATCGCCGCGCCGGCCGACGCGCTCCCCTGCTCCTGCGTGGTCCCGTTGCTCTCAGTCATGGCCCCATAGTGCCTGGCCCGGCCGACAGCGCGCCGCCGAGGTCCCCAGCCTGTGGAAAACTCCGCGCCGGACCGGACCGGACGGCCGCCCGGAGCCCCTGGGGGCGGCTCGTGGCACCGGGACGGGAGGGCCGCGCGGACCGACCCCGCGGCCCTGCTCCGCGCGGCGGCCCCGTACCGTGGACGGCGTGTACCGGTTCCTGCTGACGCCCCGCTGGTGGGGGATCAACGTCTTCGTGCTGTTGGCCATCCCCTTCTGCGTCTTCATGGGGTCATGGCAGCTGGGCCGGTTCGAGGACCGGGTGCAGGACCACCGGACGGCGACCGAGCAGGCCGCGTCGGCCGAGAAGCAGGCCGCCCGTCCGCTGGACGAGCTGCTGCCGGTGGACCGCAGCACCTCCGGCGCCACCGCCACCGCCACCGGCCGGTACGGCAGGCAGCTGCTCGTGCCGGGCCGCGAGCTGGACGGCAGGCGCGGCTACTACGTGCTGACGCTGCTGCGGACCGACGGCGGCAAGGCGCTGCCCGTGGTGCGGGGCTGGCTGCCCGGCGAGGCGGACCCGGCCAAGGCGCCCGCCGCGCCCACCGGCGAGGTCACCGTGAGCGGTGCCCTCCAGGCGTCCGAGAGCCCCGGGTCGAACGGTGTGAGCGCCGCCGGCGGCCTGCCCGCCGGCCAGACCGGCGCGATCAGCACCGCGTCCCTGGTCAACCTCGTGCCGTACGACCTGTACGACGCGTGGATCACGCTCGACCGGGCGGACGGCGGGATGCGGGCGGTGCCCGCGACGGCGGCCCAGGGCACGGGCCTGGACCTGAAGGCGTTCCAGAACCTCGGCTACACCGGCGAGTGGTTCGTCTTCGCCGGGTTCGTCGTCTTCATGTGGTTCCGGCTGCTGCGCCGGGAGGCGGAGTTCGCCCGGGACGCGGAGCTGGGCCTGGTCCCGGACGAGGAGTCCGCCCCCCGGAGCGCTCAGGAACCGGCCAGCAGCCCGGTCCAGTAGACCGTCCCCGAGCAGGCGTTGGCCACCACGGCCGAGGCCGACGGAGCCCCGCCCGACGCGGTGTACCCGACCGCGACGCTGCCGTCCACGGTGTCCTCCCTGACCAGCTGCGTGGAGACGCCGGAGTCGGTGGAGGTGCCGCCGCCGCTGTCGCTCGTGCCGCCCGAGGGTGTCGGGTCCGGCGAGGGGTCGCCGCCGCCGACGGGCGGACACGTCTGCGAGGGCACCCAGGCGAACTTCACCACGTACGAGGTGCCCGGCTTGAGCAGCAGCGCGGCCTGTTCCTGGGACGGGTCGGGCAGTCCGGAGGCCGCGTCGCCCGCGGCGTGCCGCAGCGCCGTGATCCTGCCGGGGTCCGCGGCGCCGAGCGCGGAGGCGCCCACGGTGCCGGGTCCGGTGACGGTGCAGGGGAGACCCGACGTGTTGGAGACCGAGAACGAGCCGTAGACCACCCCGGAGGAGTCCGGGGAGCCCGCCGATCCCGCGGCGCCGAGCTGGGCCGCCGTACAGGGGGTGTCGCCGACGACCGGGGCGCTCGGGTCGGCGCCGCTCGTGGCGCCGGCACCGGCCTTGCCCTTGTCCTGCTTGCCCTTGCCCTGCTTGCCCTTGTCCTTGGAGGTGCCGGAGGAGTCGCCCGAGCCGCCGCCGCTGCCGTCCTGGCCCTTGCTCTCGCCGGTGCCGCCCTGGGTCTGCTGGGGGTTGCCGACGACGGACGGGTTGGCTTCGGAGCCGTTCGAGTTCGAGACGTGCACCAGGGCCGGGACGGCGGTGCCGATGAAGAGCGCGGCGGCCGCCATGCCCACCACGGCCTGGCGCTTGCGGGCGCGCCGGGCCGGCACCGCCCGGCGCAGGTGCTCCAGTGTGCCGTCGGTCGGTTCGATCTCCTCCACGGCGCTGTGCAGCAGCCTGCGCAGCGCCAGCTCGTCGGAGCCGAGCCCTTCTGGGCCCTGTTCTTCGGGGCCGTGATTCACAGTTCCGTTCCCAGCGTGCGAGTGCTTGTGGACGTGCTCCGGGCGCCGTTCGTCGTGCCTGCTCATGCCGGTGCCTCCATGGCGACGCGCAGCGCCGCGATGCCGCGGGAGCCGTACGCCTTGACGGACCCCAGCGATATCCCCAGCGTCTCGGCGACCTGGGCCTCGGTCATGTCCGCGAAGTAGCGCAGCACCAGCACCTCGCGCTGCCTTCGCTGGAGGCCCTTCATCGCCTTGATCAGGGCGTCCCGCTCCAGCTGGTCGTACGCACCCTCCTCGGCGCTCGCCATGTCCGGCATGGGCTTCGAGAGCAGCTTCAGACCGAGGATGCGCCGGCGCAGCGCGGACCGTGAGAGGTTCACGACGGTCTGGCGCAGGTAGGCGAGCGTCTTCTCGGGGTCCCGGACGCGCTTGCGCGCCGAGTGCACCCGGATGAAGGCCTCTTGGACGACGTCTTCGCAGGACGCGGTGTCGTCGAGCAGGAGTGCCGCCAGACCCAGCAGCGAGCGGTAGTGCGCGCGATAGGTCTCGGTCAGGTGGTCGACGGTGGTGCCGGCCGCCGTGCTGTCCTCAGCGCCGTCGCGCTGGTTCGGTATGCGGGCCGGCCGCGCTGCGGGCATGGGGGCGATCACCGGCATGCCGCCGGGCGCGCCGGGGCTGCGGGGTCGGCGGGGTGGACGCAGGGCGGTGCCCCTCGTCTGTACCGCGGTGAAATCGAGTACCTCTGCCACGCCAGTTGGACACGTCTGCCCCCGTCAGGGTTGTACGCGTCAGGCATCGCATTTGCGTCAGGCACCCCGTTTGACGTGGAGTCAAATGCCCTCATGCGTACCAGCTCTTCCCTTGTGCCCCGTTTGACGTGAAGTTCGGACGCCCCCGAAGTGCGTCCGCAAAGACGCTCCCCGCCCTCCGCGCGGTTGCGGAGGACGGGGAGAAGAATCTTCGGACGCCGAGGCGGTCCGATTCAAGTGGTCCGGACCATTTACCTGCTCACGGTTCCGGCACAACCTCCAGAGATCCTACAAACGAATGCGCCGACGGCCCCGTGGTTTTCCGGCGGGTGGACCTCCGGGCCGCAGAACCTACGCGCCGGTGATCTCCGCCGCGACCAGCTCGGCGATCTGCGCCGTGTTGAGCGCGGCCCCCTTGCGCAGGTTGTCGCCGCAGACGAACAGGTCGAGCGCGGTGGGGTCGTCGAGCGCCCGGCGCACCCGTCCGACCCAGGTGGGGTCGGTGCCCACCACGTCGGCGGGGGTGGGGAACTCCCCGGCGGCCGGGTTGTCGAAGAGGACGACCCCCGGAGCGGTGGCGAGGATCTCACGGGCCTTGTCGACGGTGACTTCGCCCTCGAAGCAGGCGTGGACGGTCAGCGAGTGCGTGGTCACGACGGGGACGCGTACGCACGTGACGGCGACCTTCAGCGCCGGCAGGCCGAGAATCTTGCGGGACTCGTTGCGGACCTTCATCTCCTCGGAGGACCAGCCGTCGTCCGCGAGCGTCCCGGCCCACGGCACCACGTTCAGGGCCACCGGCTCCGGGAACGGCCCGGTGTTGTCCCCGACGGCCCGCCGCACGTCGCCCGGCTTGGTCCCCAGGTCCGTGCCCGCGACGAGCGCGAGCTGCTGCCGGAGCGTGTCCACCCCGGACCGCCCGGCGCCGCTGACCGCCTGGTAGCTGGAGACGACCAGCTCGCGCAGGCCGAACTCGGCGTGCAGCGCGCCCAGGGCGACGATCATGGAGAGGGTGGTGCAGTTCGGGCTGGCGATGATCCCGCGGGGCCGCAGCCGCACCGTGTGCGGGTTGACCTCGGGCACCACGAGGGGCACGTCGGGGTCCATCCGGAAGGCACCGGAGTTGTCGACCACGATCACGCCCTTGGCGGCGGCGACCGGCGCCCACTGGGCCGACACCTCGTCGGGCACGTCGAACATGGCGACGTCGACGCCGTCGAAGGCGTCCTCGGTGAGCGCGACGACCTCGACCTCCTCGCCGCGCACGGCCAGCTTGCGGCCGGCCGAGCGCGGGGAGGCGATCAGGCGGATCTCGCCCCAGATGTCCGCGTGCTGGGACAGGATCTGGAGCATGACGGTGCCGACGGAGCCGGTCGCTCCCACGACCGCGAGCGTCGGCCGCCCGCTCCGCGACCCTGACGGGGACATCAGCGGCCCGTGCCCCCGTAGACGACGGCCTCGTCGCTGTCGGAGTCGAGACCGAAGGCGGTGTGCACGGCGCGCACGGCCTCGTTCACGTCGTCGGCGCGGGTGACCACGGAGATGCGGATCTCGGACGTGGAGATCAGCTCGATGTTCACCCCGGCGTCGCTGAGCGCCTCGAAGAAGCCGGCCGTGACGCCCGGGTTCGTCTTCATACCGGCGCCGACCAGCGAGATCTTGCCGATCTGGTCGTCGTAGCGCAGCGAGTCGAAGCCGATCTTCTGCTTGGCCCGCTCCAGCGCGTCGATGGCCTTGCGGCCCTCGGTCTTGGGGAGGGTGAACGAGATGTCCGTCAGACCGGTGGAGGCGGCGGACACGTTCTGCACGACCATGTCGATGTTGATCTCGGCGTCGGCGATCGCGCGGAAGATCGAGGCGGCCTCGCCCGGCTTGTCCGGGACGCCGACGACCGTGACCTTGGCCTCGGAGGTGTCGTGAGCGACACCGGAGATGATGGCCTGCTCCACCTTCTGGTCCCCTTGCTTCGGCTCGTTGCTGACCCAGGTGCCCTGCAGTCCCGAGAAGGACGAGCGCACGTGGATCGGGATGTTGTAGCGGCGGGCGTACTCCACGCAGCGGTGGAGCAGCACCTTGGAGCCGGAGGCGGCGAGCTCCAGCATGTCCTCGAAGGAGATCCAGTCGATCTTCCTCGCCTTCTTCACCACCCGCGGGTCGGCGGTGAAGACGCCGTCCACGTCGGTGTAGATCTCGCAGACCTCGGCGTCCAGCGCCGCGGCGAGCGCGACGGCGGTCGTGTCCGAGCCGCCGCGGCCGAGGGTGGTGATGTCCTTCTTGTCCTGCGAGACGCCCTGGAAGCCGGCGACGATGGCGATGTTGCCCTCGTCGAGCGCCGTCCTGATGCGGCCCGGCGTGACGTCGATGATCCGCGCTTTGTTGTGGACCGAGTCGGTGATGACACCCGCCTGGCTGCCCGTGAACGACTGGGCGCTGTGGCCCAGGTTTTTGATCGCCATCGCCAGCAGGGCCATGGAGATCCGCTCTCCGGCGGTCAGCAGCATGTCGAACTCTCGTCCGCTGGGCATCGGAGATACCTGCTCGGCGAGATCGATCAGCTCGTCCGTCGTGTCGCCCATCGCGGAAACGACGACGACCACCTGGTGGCCGTTCTTCTTCGCTTCCACGATCCGCTTGGCGACGCGCTTGATGCCCTCGGCATCGGCTACGGAGGAGCCTCCGTACTTCTGCACGACAAGGCCCACGTGCGCTCCTCGCTCAATCCGTCTCTGCACCGCACAACTGCGGTCGGCTCAGTCTATCGAGCGGCCGGAATTCCCCTCCCCGGTATCGCATGGTGAGATGTCCCGCTCACCACATGATCACCGGAGGGGGGTCCCGGCCGCTCCAGGACGGCACCTGCCCGAAGCCGGGCGGGTCACTCGGAAAGTGCGCCGTGTCACAGAGCGGCCGGCGCGGGCCGGGAGCCGCGGGAGGCGCCCGGTCCGGACGTCACTTGACCTCGCGCAGCCCCAGCGGTCCCGCGATCTCCTCGGCCATGACCCGGCCCGCCTCCTCGGCGAGCGCGTCCTCGCTGAGGTCCTGGTCGGTGTCGAGCCCGTCCAGCTCCTGAAGGGGCTGGTTCAGCCGCACATGGGCGACCAGCGACTGGAGGGCGCGCAGCGTCGCCGACGCGGTGGAGCCCCAGTTGGAGAAGTAGGAGAACTGCCACCACCACAGCGCCTCGGTGGTGCGGCCGGCGCGGTAGTGGGCCATGCCGTGCCGCAGGTCCGCCATCACGTCGGCCAGGTCGTCGGAGATGCGCGCCGGGACCGGGGCCTTGCGGGGCTCGTACGGGTCGAAGACCTCGGAGTAGACGTCGACCGGGTCGAGCATCTCCGCGAGCCGCAGGCGCAGCTCGTCCACGTCCGGCTCCGGGCCCATGTCCGGCTCGTAGCGCTCGTCGGGGAGGATGTCCTCGTGGGCGCCGAGACGGCCGCCCGCCAGCAGCAGCTGGGAGACCTCCAGCAGCAGGAAGGGCACGGCCGAGTCCGGCTCGTCGCCCTTGGCGACCTCGGTCACGGCGACGAGGAAGCTCTCGATCTGGTCCGCGATCTGGACCGCGAAGTCGCCGGGATCGGGTGTCGTCGCGTGCAGCGTGGCGTCAGACATCTAGGAGTCGTCTCCCCTCGAAGGCGCGGCCGAGCGTGACCTCGTCCGCGTATTCCAGGTCGCCACCCACCGGGAGGCCGCTGGCCAGGCGGGTGACCTTGAGGCCCATGGGCTTGATCATGCGGGCGAGATACGTGGCCGTGGCCTCGCCCTCCAGGTTCGGGTCCGTGGCCAGGATCAGCTCGGTGACCGTGCCGTCGGCCAGCCTGGCCAGCAGCTCCCTTATCCGCAGGTCGTCCGGGCCGACGCCCTCGATCGGGCTGATCGCGCCGCCGAGGACGTGGTACTTGCCCCGGAACTCACGCGTGCGCTCGATCGCGACGACGTCCTTCGGCTCCTCGACCACGCAGATGACCGTCAGGTCGCGGCGCGGGTCGCGGCAGATGTTGCACAGCTCCTCCTGCGCGACGTTGCCGCAGGTGGCGCAGAAGCGGACCTTGGCCTTGACCTCCATGAGGCACTGCGCGAGCCGGCGGACGTCCGTCGGCTCGGCCTGGAGGATGTGGAAGGCGATCCGCTGCGCGCTCTTGGGACCGACGCCGGGCAGCCGCCCGAGCTCGTCGATGAGGTCCTGGACCACGCCTTCGTACAACGGACTGCCTTTCCTGTGCTTCGTCGGTACGCATCAGTGTCCTGGTACGTACGGTAGTTGGCCGCCGCCCGTCTCCGAAAGGCGGGCCGGGCCCCGAACCGGCGGCTCCGGCCCCGCCCCCGCGTCAGAAGGGGAGACCGGGGATGCCGCTGCCGCCGCCGAGACCCTGGGCGAGCGGGCCGAGCTTCTGCTGCTGGAGCGTCTGGGCGTTCTCGTTGGCCGCCTGGACGGCCGCGACGACCAGGTCAGCGAGGGTCTCGGTGTCCTCGGGGTCCACGGCCTTCGGGTCGATCCGCAGCGCCTTGAGCTCGCCGGATCCCGTCACCGTCGCCTTCACCAGACCGCCGCCGGCCTGGCCCTCGACCTCGGTGCGCGCCAGTTCCTCCTGCGCGGTCGCGAGGTCCTGCTGCATCTTCTGGGCCTGCTGGAGCAGCTGCTGCATATTGGGCTGGCCACCACCGGGAATCACGATCAGCTCCTGGTTTCGTACGGCTGTATGGGCGGGGGTTTCCCGTCCAGCACGAGCCTACGTGGTCGGGGGGTCGGCCGCCCAAGCACTCTTTCGAGTGAGGCGACCCGAAAGCCTATACCTGATCAAGGCCCACTTCCGGGCGGAAAAGCGCTGAAACCCGGGCCATCGCCACCCATTGGGCGGTAGGAAAGGGGGCGGCGCTCCAGCACCAGCCGTCACAGGCGTCGAGCGGCCGTCACGCAACGTCATGAGTAGGGAGTGCCGGGTGAGCCAGCCGGAGATGCAGCCCGAGGGGCCGCCCCGGGACGGACGTGGCGAGGACGCCGCGGGTCCCCGGCCGGGCGACGTCACCGGACGGCCGTTTCCGCTGGGTGACTGGGGAGAGCCCGCGGAGCACCTGCACGAGCTGTACCGGTGGGTGGAGCAGGGCGCGCTGGACACGGCGACCTGGTACCTCGCGGACCGCGTGTGGAAGCGGCGCGGGGCGCGGGCGCTGCGGACCGGCGCGGCGGCGGGGGCCGTCACCGGTGCGGCGCTGCCGCTGCTCGACCTCACCGGCGTGCTGGCCGGGGTCGCCTCCTGGGGGTGCCTGGCGCTGCTGCTCGCGGTGGCGTGCGTGGCCGGCGACCGGTTCTTCGGCGTGACGTCGGGGTGGATGAGGGACGTGGCGACCGCGCAGGCCGTGCAGCGCAGACTCCAGGTGCTCCAGTTCGACTGGGCGTCGGAGAGCGTGCGCGAGGTGCTGGGCCCGACCGAGGGGACGGCCGGGGAGGCCGCCGACCGCTGCCTCGGGGTGCTGCGGCGGTTCTGCGAGGACGTGACCGAGCTGGTGCGGGCGGAGACGGCGGACTGGATGGTCGAGTTCCGCACGGGTTCGGCGCCGCTGGGGATGCAGACGTCCGTGGTGGGGGTGCCCCGGGTGGACGGCACGCCGCCGAGCCGCTTCCCGCTGCCGCCGGGCGCCCGCCCGAACATGCCCCGCCAGCGCCCGCCGGAGCCGCGGTGACGTCCCCGCCGCCGGGAACGCCGTGCCCGCCGGAGCCCCGGTGGCGTCCGGGCCGGTCGGCGGGGTACCCGGGGGCTGAGGCTCCGGGGCCGGGTCCGCGAAGGCCGCCGGACCTCTCGACCCGGCCGGTTCACCACGTGACGCCCTCCCCGCCCGGCGGGGTGCCCGGGCTACGGCGCCGGGGCCGGGAAGGCCACCGGGCTTCTGAGCCCGGCCCGGTTCACCGCGCGGACGCCGAAGAACACGTTGTCCTTGGACAGGCCGACCTCGTGCGAGGTCACGTCGCCCACGTCGATCACGTGGGTCCACTCGGGCGCGGTGGTCTCGCGCCAGACGATCTCGTAGCCCGCGAGGTCGGGCTCCGTGCCCCGGGTCCAGGTCAGCGTGGTCGTGTTGGTGAGGGCGGCGGTCGCGATCCGGCCGCCGCGCGGGGTGCCCGGGGCCTGGGCGAGGGTCCACAGCGCCGCCGCGTTGACCTTGGCGACCCGCGCGACGAACCCGAAGTCGCAGAACTCCGGCAGGTCCCCGTACCGCGTGCCGTCCTCGCCGACGCGCACGTCCTGGTGCTGGTGGGCGAAGTCCTCGGCCGGCTCCGTGAAGCGGGCGGCCGGGTAGGCGCGCTCCAGGAAGGGGATGTGGTCGCCGCCGCGCCGGTAGCGGTCGCGCCGGTGGACGACCCGGACGTGCATGCCGGTCGCGTCGTTGTCGGCCGTGTCCCGGACGAAGCGGGCCAGCTGCCGGGCCGGTGAGTCGTTCTCCCCGCCCACCGAGCGGCGGACCGCGGCCTGCTCCGGGGTCTCCGAACTCGGGACGCCCTCCGCGAACAGCCGGACCGTGTACGGGTCCCGGGTGCCGTCGTCCGCCGTGGAGCTGCCGACGATGTCGTCGGTGAACATGCCCTGCACGTCCGCGCCGGCCGCCCTGAACCGCTCCGCCATGTGCGCGGCGCCGTACAGGCCCTGCTCCTCCCCGGCGACCGCCGCGAAGACGATCGTCGCGGCCGGCCTGCGCCGTGCCATCACCTGGGCCAGTTCGAGGACGACCGCGACCCCCGACGCGTCGTCGTCGGCGCCGGGCGCGTCCGAGACGGCGTCCATGACGTCGGTGGCGCGGGAGTCGTAGTGCCCCGACACGACGTAGATCCGGTCCGGGGTGAGGGAGCCGCGCAGCGTCGCCACCACGTTGGTGATGCGGGTCGCCGTCGGGATGCGGCTCGCCGGCTCCTGGACGTACGACTGGAGTTCCACGGTCATCCGGCCGCCCGACACGGCAGCGCAGGACCGCAGTTCGGCCAGCAGCCAGTCGCGGGCCGCGCCGATGCCGCGCACCGGGTCGTCCTGCGCGGAGAGGGTGTGCCGGGTGCCGAAGGAGACCAGCGCGCGGACCGTCGCCTCGACGCGGTCACGGTCGATCTCCCGCAGCAGCGCGCGCAGTTCGCGGGAGGGCGGCTGGGCGGTCGCGGGCGGCCGGGCGGCGGCGCCGGTACCCGCCGCGGCACCGGGTGCCCCCAGCGCCGTGGCCCCCGCGCCCGCCGCCGTCGCGGTGAGGACCGATCTCCTGCTGGGCCGCATGATGCCTCCCGTGGCCGGCGCGCGGCGAGTGGAACGGACCGTGCCAGAGTCGTGTACGCGACAAGCGGCGGGCAAGGGCGCGGACCGGACAGGTCAGTCCTGGCCGCAGATCCGCAGCCCCACCGGCGTCCCGCACGGCAGATGACCGTGCGTGCGGATGACGTCCTGGCCGCCGCCGCGGCTGATGTAGTCCAGGAAACTGGAGGTCAGGGAGTCGGCGGGCGGACGGCCGTAGATGTAGGCGTACTCGATCTCGCGGTACGGGTAGTCGCCGATCCCGTGCTCCAGCTCCTCCACTGACGGGTCGTGACCGTCGAGGGCGAGCCGGTGCAGCCCGTCGAAGCCGGTGGCGAGGTTGAGCTCGCTGTAGCCGATCGCGCCGGGCACCCGGGCGACCGTGTTCAGCACCTGCTCGGTGGAGTCGAGCTCGCAGCGCACCACCGGGGCCGAGGCGTCGTCCTTGTGGACGCAGTCCAGCGAGGAGTTGGCGATCTCGCCGCGCCCCAGCACGCGCCGCTGGAACACCTGCCGGGTACCGGAGTTGGCGTCGCGGCTGACCAGGACCACCGGCCGGTCCGGGCCGCCGAGCTGCTTCCAGTTCCTGATCTCCCCCCGGTACACCCGGCGCACGTCGGTACGGGACAGGCTCTTGACGGTGATGTCCTCGTGGACGACGAGCGTGAACACGGACACCGCGACGCGGCTCTCCCGCAGTTGGGGCAGCCCGCCCGGCTTGCGCCCGTCGGAGAGGGCGACGACGGCCGGGGAACCGCCCTCGGCCTCGGCACCGGCGGCCTCCAGCTCCCGCACCCCGGCCGTGCTGCCGTGCGCGTCCACCGTGATCGCCGAACCCGCGCAGTCCTTCTCGTACTTGTCGGCCAGCTCCCGCATCACCGGCGCGAACGCCGTCGAGCCGGTCACCGTCAGGGTGCCCAGCGCGCAGCCGATCGGCGGCGGGGTGTCGTCGCGGACCACGACGATCGCCGCGAGCGTCACCACGCACACCGTGAGCAGGACGGTGATCAGCCGGGCGGGACGGCTGAACAGCGGCGGCTTGTCGTCCGGCGTCGTACTGCGGTTGGGGCTCACCACGCCGTCCCGGATGCCGCCTATCAGGCGTATCGGGCATCCGACGTCCCCGCCCGACAGCAGCACCAGCAGCTTGAAGTGCTCGCCCCGGTTGAGCGGAATACGCGGGATGCGCAGGGTGCCGTCCTCGTAGCTCAGGCCGGCCGCCGGGCTGAAGTGGCCCATCAGGTGCTCGGTGCCCGGCGGCTGGGTCACCGAGACGCCCCGGATGGTGCGGCCGGTGAACACCGCGGTGAGGCCGTGCCGTTCGCGTCCGGTGTAGTCGTCGTCGGCGATGCTCCGGGAGCCGTCGTTCTCGATCCGCAGCAGCACGAGCGTCGCGTCGGCCATCCCGGGCGTCTCGTCGAACAGCCCGAGCCGCACGTTGGCGATCCCCGAACGCACGTCGTCACCGATCGGGTTGTCCATCTGGACGCGGTAGCCGATCCGCTTGCGCCGGGGCACCCGGCGCTCGTACCAGACCATCCCGGCCGACGCGGCGATGCCGACCACGGCGGTCGCCACCGCCACCACGTTCTCCGCGCTCAGCCACTCCACCTGGCCACTCCCCCGGGCCGCGCGGACCCCGAGCCGCGCGGTGCGGACACGGTACGGCTCGGAGGGGGAACGGCCGGGGTACGGCAGATGAAGTTCGGCGGCGGTTCGCCACCCGGCCCGCGGGACACCCCGGAGCGGGCCGGGCCGGCGGTTCAGCCGCCCTTCGTGTACGTCAGTTCCTGGCCCGATTCGGTGATCACGCGGCGCAGGCGCCCGTCCGGCAGCAGGGTGACCTCGGAGCTGCCGCCGGGCGAGCAGGAGGACGCCGGTTCGCCGACGACGACCTCGGACGGGCCGATCCTCAGGGGGCCGCCGGCGGTCGGGGTCTCGGCCAGGTCGGCCCGGAACACGCAGTGGTACGTGCCGCTGCCGGCCGGCCCGTCCGCGGTGAGCGACAGGACGGTGTCGCCCGCCTCGCCCTGCTGGATCACCAGCCGCCGGGTGTTGTGCCCCGTCGCGTTGTCGATGCTGCCGGTCCAGGTGCCGAGGTACTTCTCCGGGATCCCGCCGTCCTTCGGCGCCTTGGTGGTCGGCGACTCCGACACGGGGTCCGGCGACCCTGTGGGGTCCGGGCCGGGAGTCGTCGGGGCGCCGGTCGTCGGGGTCGGCGTGGGCGCCTTGCCGTCGTCGTCGGTGCCGCCCTTCATCAGCGCGTACACGGAACCGCCCGCGCCGAGCGCGACCACCAGGGCGACCGCGACGAGCGCCACCGTGGAACGCCCGCTGCGGCGCTCGGGCTCCGGCGGCTGCGGCGCGGCTCCGGGACCGTACGGCGGGGTCGCGCCCGGGCCGTACGGCGGGGTGGAGCCCGGCCCGTACGGCGGGGTGGAGCCCTGGGCGTACCCGGCGGCCGGTCCGGCGCCCCAGCCGCTCTGCGGATAGCCGTACGCGGAGGGCTGCGGGAGCTGCTGCGGGTGCTGCTGGGGATAGCCGTACCCGGGCGGGGCGGCCGGCGGGGGCGCGACGCCGGGCCCGGAGACCATCGTCGGCAGGTGGTCCAGCGGGGCCGGGCCGCCCGGCGGGGGCGGGACGGGCCCGCCCGGCGCCCCGGCGGCGGCGTGCTCGGGCGGCACCTCGGGAGCGGGCCGCTTGACGAGTTCGGAAGAGGCGGGGGCCGGGGTGGCGCGGGGGTCCTCGGCGCCGGAGGCGGGGGCGTCCGCGGCGGGGGCGTCCGGCGCTTCCGCGGGGCCCGCGGGCGGGACGGCCGGGGGCCGGCCCGCCGTGACACCGGGCTCGTCCGGGTTCTCCGCGTCGAGCAACTGCACGGCGTGACGGCCGAGTTGGGCGACCAGCGCGCCCGGCAGCCACGGGTCGCGGGCCCGCCCGTCGGAGACGGTGTCCTCCGCCCCGGTCCGTTCCAGGATCTCGTCGAGGGTGGGCCGGGCCGCCGGGTCCTTGCGCAGGCAGTGCCGTACGAGGTCCGACAGGGACTCGGGCACGCCGGAGAGGTCGGGCTCCTCCTGCGCGACGCGGAACATCAGCGCGTGGACCCCGCTGTCGGTGCTGCCGAAGGGCTGGGCGCCCGTCGCGGCGTACGCGAGGACGGAGCCGAGGCAGAAGACGTCGCACGCCGGTGTGATCCGGTCGCCGCGGACCTGCTCCGGCGCCATGAACCCCGGGGACCCGACGAGCGCGCCCGTGCGGGTGAGCCCGCCGTCGGCGACGGTCTCCAGGGCCCGGGCGATGCCGAAGTCGATGACCCGCGGCCCGTCGATCGTGACCAGCACGTTGGACGGCTTGAGGTCCCGGTGGATCAGCCCGGCGGCGTGGATGTCCTTCAGGGCGTGCGCGAGCCCGGCGGCGAGGATGCGCACGGACCGCTCGGGCAACGGGCCGTGGTCCTGGCTCACCACGGTGTGCAGCGTGGGCCCCGCGACATAGCCGGTGGCCACCCACGGGACGGCCGCCTCGGTGTCCGCGTCCAGCACCGGCGCCGTCCAGTAGCCGCCGACGCGCTTGGCCGCCTGCACCTCCTGCCGGAAGCGGGCCCGGAACTCCTCCTGCTCGGCGAGCTCCTGGCGGACGAGCTTCACGGCGACCGTGCGGCCCCGGCCCGACCGGGCGAGGTACACCTGGCCCATCCCGCCCGCCCCGAGCCGCGCCAGCAGCCGGTACTCCCCGATCCTTCCCCCGCCCCCGGCCGGGGGGACCCCCAGCGGCTCACCGGCCCCCAGTTTCTCCATCGCTGCGCCGCCTTCCCCCGTACGTGAGCAACAGCCCGAGGATAATGCGCCCGTACGGGGCGGGGGGCGAGGCGGCGTCTACGGTTCCGTAACAGCGGACGGCCGCGGACGGCGGGCGGGCGCCCGCCTCCTCCCGCCGCTTCCGCCGGGCGGGCGGCCGCGCCGGGCCGACAACCTGTCGCGGAAAGCCCTCGTCCGCAGACAGGACGCCGATGTCGCGTCCGTGTCCGCGACATCTACCCTCGCGGCATGACCCCTCAGCCCAACCCCCAGGCCGGCGCCGCCGTGAAGGCCGCGGACCGCGCGCACGTCTTCCACTCCTGGTCAGCGCAGGAACTCATCGACCCGCTCGCCGTCGCCGGCGCGGAGGGGTCGTACTTCTGGGACTACGACGGCAAGCGGTATCTGGACTTCACCAGCGGGCTCGTCTTCACCAACATCGGCTACCAGCACCCCAAGGTCGTCGCCGCGATCCAGGAACAGGCCGCCACCCTGTCCACGTTCGCGCCCGCCTTCGCCGTCGAGGCCCGCTCGGAGGCGGCACGGCTCATCGCCGAGCGGACCCCCGGCGACCTGGACAAGATCTTCTTCACCAACGGCGGGGCCGAGGCGGTCGAGAACGCCACGCGCATGGCCCGGCTGCACACCGGCCGCCCCAAGGTGCTGTCGGCCTACCGCTCCTACCACGGCGCCACCTCCACCGCGATCAACCTCACCGGCGACCCGCGCCGCTGGCCGAACGACATCGGCGCCGCCGGCGTCGTCCACTTCTGGGCGCCGTTCCTCTACCGCTCCCCCTTCCATTCCGACAGCGAGCGGCAGGAGTGCGAGCGCGCGCTCCAGCACCTGGAGGACACGATCGCCTTCGAGGGCCCGGCGACCGTCGCCGCCGTCGTCCTGGAGACCATCCCGGGCACCGCCGGCATCATGACCCCGCCGCCCGGCTACCTCGCCGGGGTCCGCGAGATCTGCGACCGGTACGGCATCGTCTTCGTCCTGGACGAGGTCATGGCCGGGTTCGGGCGCACCGGCAAGTGGTTCGCCGCCGACCACTACGACGTGACGCCGGACCTGCTGACCTTCGCCAAGGGCGTGAACTCCGGGTACGTGCCGCTGGGCGGTGTCGCGATCTCGGGGGCGATCGCGGAGACCTTCGCCCGCCGTCCCTACCCCGGTGGCCTCACCTACTCCGGGCACCCGCTGGCCTGCGCCGCGGCCGTCGCCACCATCAACGTGATGGAGGAGGAGGACGTCGTCGGACAGGCGGCCCGGACCGGTGAGAACGTCATCGGGCCCGCGCTGCGCGAGCTGGCCGAGCGGCACCCGAGCGTCGGCGAGGTGCGCGGCACCGGCATGTTCTGGGCCCTGGAGCTGGTGCGGAACCGGGAGACCCGGGAGCCGCTGGTCCCCTACAACGCGAGCGGCGAGGCCAACGCGCCCATGGCGGCGTTCGCGGCGGCGGCGAAGGCCAACGGCCTGTGGCCCTTCGTCAACATGAACCGCACGCACGTCGTGCCGCCGTGCAACATCGGCGAGGCGGAGGCCAAGGAGGGCCTCGCCGCGCTGGACGAGGCACTGTCCGTGGCGGACGAGCACACCGTGTGACGGCTCCGGCCGCCGCCCCGGCCGCCGGGACACGGGCGTCCGCACGGACTCTCCTGGCGCCGCGACCCCACCGCGTAAGGTGACGTGCTCGTAGACACACATGAGCGACGACCACGTACCCGTACGCGATGGGGGAGCCAGACACCATGCCCGGCACCGGCGGCGGCGCCGTAACCCGTAGCACCCTGCGGCAGCAGATCGCGGACGCCCTCCGTGACGAGGTGCTGGCCGGCCGGCTCCAGCCGGGGCAGGAGTTCACGGTGAAGGAGATCGCCGAGCAGTACGGCGTCTCCGCGACCCCGGTCCGCGAGGCCCTCGTCGACCTGTCGGCGCAGGGCCTCCTGGACTCCGTCCAGCACCGCGGCTTCCGGGTCCACGAGTACTCCTTGGACGACTACCGGGGCATGATCGAGGCCCGGAGCATGATCACGGACGGCATGTTCCGCAGCCTGGCCGGCGGTTCCATGAAGGACGCGGACAAGCCGCGGGCCCTCGCCGCGCTCGCCGGGGTGCGCCGCCGCGGCGAGGAGGCCGCCCGCGCCGCCGTCGCCGGCGACCTGAACGTCCTCATCGGGTACGACCTGCGCTTCTGGCGCGAGCTGACCGGACTGTTCGGCAACCCCTACCTCACCGACTTCCTGCACCGCATGCGCGTCCAGTGCTGGGTGTGCACGGTCCAGCACCTGCGGCGGGTGACCGACCTCAAGGGGCACCTGTGGTCGGGGCACACCGAACTCGTGGACGCGCTGGCGCGGCGCGAGCCCGAGCAGGCGCACGCGATCGTCGCCGCGTACAGCGCGCACTCCCTCGCCCTCGTCGAGCGACTGGCCGCCGGATGAGCGCGCCGCAGTACACGGTCGTCCCCGACGACAGGCCGGCCAAGGACGTGGAACTCACGGTCGTCGTGCCCGCCTACAACGAGGAGCGGCGGCTCGGCCCGACGCTCGACGCGATCGTCACCCATCTCGGCGAGGACGACGGCCGGTTCGGGGAGTGGGAGCTGATCGTCGTCGACGACGGCTCCACTGACGCGACCGCGGACGTCGTCGCGGCGGTGACGGACCGCGACCCCCGGGTCCGGTTCGTCGCGAGCCCCAGCAACCGCGGCAAGGGCCACGCGCTGCGCCTCGGTGTCGCCGCCTCGCGCGGCCGGCGCGTGCTGGTCACCGACGCGGACCTGGCGGCCCCGATCGAGGAGCTGGAGCACCTCGACAAGGCGCTCGCCGACGGCCGGGCCGCGGCGATCGGCTCGCGGGCCACACCCGGCGCGACGATAGAGACGCACCAGCACCGGCTGCGCGAGTTCCTCGGCCGCGCCGGCAACTTCCTGATACGCAGGGTCGCGGTGCCCGGCATACGCGACACCCAGTGCGGCTTCAAGCTGTTCGACGGCGACCGCGCCCGCGAGGCGTTCGCCGCCTCCCGGCTCAACGGCTGGGGCATAGACGTCGAGATACTGCAGCACTTCCGCCGCTCCGGCTGGCCGGTGGCCGAGGTCCCGGTGCGCTGGGCGCACCAGTCGGGCTCCAAGGTGCGGCCGCTGGACTACGGGCGGGTCCTCGCCGAACTCTCCCTCCTCAAACTGCGCCTGCTCGGCCCGGCGGACGTGCTGGCCGCGGCCCTGTTCCTGCTGATGTCGGTGGCCCTGTACTCCGGGCGCTGGACGAACCCCGACGACCGTTACCTCGTCGACTCGCTCCAGGACCAGAACCAGTGGGAGTGGTTCTTCGCGGTCACCGCCGACAACGTCAGCCATCTGCACAACCCGCTGTTCACGACCTTCCAGGGCTTCCCGGACGGCGTGAACCTGATGGCCAACACGGTCATGCTGGGCCTGTCCGTCCCCTTCGCACCGGTCACCCTGCTGTTCGGCCCCGCGGTCTCCCTCAACCTGGTGATGACGCTGGGCCTCGCCGCCACGGCCGCCGCCTGGTACTGGCTGATCGTCAAGCGGGTCGTACGGCAGCGGGGCGCGGCCTTCCTCGGCGCCGCGCTCGCCGCCTTCGCCCCGCCGATGGTGAGCCACGCCAACGCCCACCCGAACTTCGTGATCCTGCTGATGATCCCGCTGATCATCGACCGTGCCCTCAGGCTGTGCGCCGGCACCCGGGTGGTCCGCGACGGCGTCGTCCTCGGGCTGATGACGGCCTACCAGGTCTTCCTGGGCGAGGAGCCGCTGCTGCTCGCCTCGATGGGCATGGCCCTGTTCGCGCTGGCCTACGCGGCGGTCCGCCGGGACGTCGCCAAGGCGTCCTGGCGCCCGCTGCTCCGTGGCCTCGGGATCGGGGCGGCGGTCTGCCTGCCCATCGTCGCGTTCCCCCTGTACTGGCAGTTCGCCGGACCGCAGAGCTACAAGAGCGTGCTGCACGGCGACAACGCGGGCAACAGTCCGCTCGCGCTCCTCTCCTTCGCGGAGCGCTCGCTGGTGGCGGGGAACGCGGAGACCGCGGGCGCGCTGTCCCTGAACCCCACCGAGCAGAACGCCTTCTACGGCTGGCCCCTGGCGGCGCTCGCCTTCGCCATCGCCGTACGGCTGTGGGACCGGGCGCTCGTCAAGGCGCTCGCCTTCACCGCGCTCGCTGCGGCGGCGCTGTCCCTCGGCCCGAGGTTCCGGGTCCCGCTGACGGACGTGGTGCTGCCCGGCCCCTGGGCGGCCCTGTCGGACAAGCCGCTCTTCGAGTCGGTCATCGAGGGCCGGGTGGCGATGGTCTGCGCGCCCGCCCTGGGCATGCTGGTGGCGCTCGCCTTCGACCGGCTCGTGCGCACCCGCGCCCTCGGCACCCAGTACCTGGGGATGGTGGCCGTCGCCGCCGCGCTGCTCCCCCTCGTCCCGGCGCCGCTGAAGTCCGTGGACCGGGCGGACGTCCCCGCCTTCGTCGCGGACGGGACCTGGAAGCCGTACGTCGGCGAGGGCGAGTCGCTGGTGCCGGTGCCGCTGCCCGACCCCGTCAACGCGGACGCGCTGCACTGGCAGACGACCGCCGGCCTCGGTTTCCGGTTGCCGGGCGGCTACTTCAACGGCCCGTTCGGCGAGGAGCGGGTCGGCATCTACGGCGCCGCGCCCCGCTACACGTCCAACCTGCTGCGCGAGATCGCCAACACCGGCACCGTCCCGGAGATCGGGAAGAACTGGCGGGCGCAGGCGCGCTACGACCTCGCGTACTGGAAGGCGGGGGTGCTGGTGCTCGGCCCGCAGGTCCACCAGGACGCGCTGCGGCAGGCGGTGGACGAGCTGGTGGGGCACCCGGGCACGTTCACCGGCGGCGCCTGGGTGTGGGACCTGGACGGGGCGGGCGGGTTCAGCCCGTCGTAGGGACGCACCGCCGCCGGGGTTTGAGGGACGGTCCCGCGGGCGATCGGGGGTGTGGGGGCCCAGCCCCCGGGCGGGGTCGCGGACGGGCAGCCCCCGGTGCCGCCCCGGGACGGATATGAGCCGGAGTTGCGCACCGGGAGTCACCGGCGGGCGCCGCGCGCATTACGCTTCCCTGACCATCGTCGTGCCGCTGCCGCGCAACGAACCAGAGGAGTCGTCTGTTGGCCTGTGACCTGTGGCTGGTCCCGCTCGTCGACGTGTTGTGCCACACCCCCGACAACCCCTTCGCCGAAGAGCTCGCGCTCTACGACAAGGTGCTGGGCGAAGCCGGCCTCCCACCGGTCCCGGTCTACGCGTACATGCCCGGACTGACCGGTGAGGTCGCCCCGGTCGCGGGCTTCGACTACGACGCGCTGCACTTCCTGCGACGGGCGTACCTGCTGCAGATGTGCGGCCTCGCGGTGACCCCGGTGGACGAACTGGGCGGCGACTACGAGCAGCTCCTGGAGATGTTCGAGACGAACGCCCAGCAGTCGCACCTGGTGTGGCACTACGACCACGCGGGCGCCTACGTCCCGGTCGACTTCCGGTACCCGCTCTCCAGCGACGAGCTGCTGGCGGGCGGCGGACCGCTGGGCTCGGCCCACGGCCTGCTGCGGGAGCTGGAGTTCGTCGGACCGTCGATCGGGATCGACCCCGGCAATCCGCCCGTGGCACCGGAACCGCCGCGCGCGCCCACGGAGTTGGAGGAACCGGCCGCGCCCGCGCCCTACGACGCGAGCCCCTTCGCCCGTGAACGGCACGTCTGGCTGGGCCTGCACGCGGCGGCCACGCGCAGTCTCGCCCAGGGCTCGATGATCATCTTCAGCTGAGGGGACTCCCGGCGCGGTCAGCCGAGCTGGGAGAGGCCCTTCTGGAGGTCGTCCGCGTTCATGATCGGGAAGACCTCGACCTTGGCGTTGAGCTGGGTGAAGAACGGTTCACCCACGGGGGGCAGCTCGGAGCTGTCCGTCATGTCGAAGACGAGGTAGCACGTCCGGTGGCCGCCCTCGGGGCCGAAGTACGCGGCCTCGGGCCTCAGGTGCTCCATTGTCTCCTTGATGAGCTGCGGCATCTTGCCGCTCGTCAGGGCCTCGTTGGCCTTGTCGGTGTCCATCGTGGCTTTGAGCATGACGCGCATCGCACTCACCTTCTCCTGGCTGACGCACGCACTCGTACCCCTTCAGCCTATGCCCGCTCCGTCCCCTTCGCCCCAGCAGAAAGGGCGCCCCGAGGGGCGCCCTTTCCGTGGTCACGGGACCGGCTAGATGAACGAGTTGATCTCGATCGTCTCGTCGCGGCCCGGGCCGACGCCGATCGCGGAGATCGGTGCGCCGGACATCTCCTCCAGTGCCTTCACGTACGCCTGGGCGTTCTTGGGCAGGTCGGCGAAGGACTTGGCCTTCGTGATGTCCTCCGACCAGCCGGGCAGCGTCTCGTAGACGGGCTTCGCGTGGTGGAAGTCCGTCTGCGAGTACGGGAGTTCCTCGACGCGCTTGCCGTCGATCTCGTACGCCACGCAGACCGGGATCTCCTCCCAGCCGGTCAGCACGTCCAGCTTGGTGAGGAAGAAGTCCGTCAGGCCGTTCACCCGCGTCGCGTACCGGGCGATGACCGCGTCGAACCAGCCGCAGCGCCGGTCACGGCCGGTGGTGACACCGCGCTCGCCGCCGATGCGGCGCAGAGCCTCGCCGTCCTCGTCGAACAGCTCCGTGGGGAACGGGCCCGAACCGACGCGCGTCGTGTACGCCTTCAGGATGCCGATGACCCGGCTGATCTTCGTGGGTCCGACGCCCGCGCCGGTGCAGGCGCCGCCGGCGGTCGGGTTGCTGGACGTCACGAAGGGGTACGTGCCGTGGTCGATGTCCAGGAGCGTGCCCTGGCCGCCCTCGAAGAGCACGACCTTGTCCTGCTCCAGGGCCTCGTTCAGGATCAGCACGGTGTCCGCGACGTACGGCTTCAGCCGGTCCGCGTAGCCGAGCAGCTCCTCGACGACCTGGCCGGCCTCGATGGCCCGGCGGTTGTAGAGCTTGGTCAGCAGCTGGTTCTTGACCTCGAGGGCCGCTTCGACCTTCTGCGTCAGGATCGACTCGTCGTACAGGTCCTGGATGCGGATGCCGACGCGGTTGATCTTGTCCGCGTACGTCGGGCCGATACCGCGGCCGGTGGTGCCGATCTTGCGCTTGCCGAGGAAGCGCTCGGTGACCTTGTCGACCGTGACGTTGTACGGCGTGATGATGTGTGCGTTGCCGCTGATCAGCAGCTTGGAGGTGTCGACGCCGCGCTCGTTGAGCCCGTTCAGCTCGGAGAACAGGACCGAGGGGTCGACGACGACTCCGTTGCCGATCACCGGCGTGCACTCAGGCGTGAGGATTCCGGAAGGGAGGAGGTGGAGGGCGTACTTCTGATCGCCCACGACTACCGTATGGCCGGCGTTGTTGCCGCCCTGGTAGCGCACCACGTAATCCACGGAACCACCGAGCAGGTCGGTGGCCTTTCCCTTGCCTTCGTCACCCCACTGAGCACCGAGCAGCACAAGTGCGGGCACAGGCGTACACCCCTTCCGGGCGGGGCATGTCCAAGGTCGGGGACGTACGCTGCTGTCTTTGCTGTACGGCAGCGTGCGCCGGCGACCACCTTTGGCCGCGACCGTCGGACCGGATGCCCCGGAATAGACGAAGCCCCTGGCGCAATAGCGCAAGGGGCTCTTGCACCAAGATGCTACCCGAGGAAGCGAGGCATGACCGAGGTGGCGGCTTCCGACCAGCTCCTGGTGGTCATCGACCCGGTCGCCCGTCGCGGCGACGGGGAGTCGGTACGGATCGCGAAAGACGTGCTCAGCGCGGGTGCGGCCACCAAGGTGTGCCTCCCTGACGGGCCCGAGGAATTCGCCCGGGCACTGGCCCGAAGGGGTTCCCGGCGGCCGGTGGTGATCGGCGACGACCGCGCGCTGCTGCGTGCCGTCTCCCTCCTGCACCGGCAGCGCGAGCTCACGGCGTGCGCGCTCTCCCTGGTGCCCGTGGGCGGCGCGCTCTCGCTCGCCCGCGCCCTCGGTGTGCCGACGGGCGCGGTGGCGGCGGCCCGCTGCGTCCTTGAGGGCTCCGTGCGGCGCCTGGACCTGCTGGTGGACGACAGCGACGGTGTGGTGGTCGGCGGGCTGCGGATCCCCTCGCTGCCGCTGACCGTCGGCTCCGCCGCCGACGACTCCTCCGGCCACGCCTGGCTGCGGACCTGCCAGTCCCTGGTCCGTACGCTGGCGACGCGCCCCTCCCGGCCCGCGTCCCTGACCGGCTCCGGCCCCAGCCGCCTGCGGATCGAGGTCGACGGCGTGACCCTCGTCGACCTCGACCAGCCCGTGGAGGCGGTGTCGGTGACGCCCTGCGCGGGCGGCAGCGCCGAGGTGGAGGTGCGGCGCCTGTCCCTGGGCGCGGAGGCCTCACCCCTGCGGGCGGTGGGCCGGCGCGTGACCGTCTCGGGCGCGGACTTCCGCTACCGCGCGGACTCGGTGATCACGGGCCCGGTCCGCACCCGCACCTGGACGGTCCGCGAGGACGCCTGGGGCCTGACCCTTCCCGGCTGACCCGCCGCCTGCCCGGACGGCGGCGGGCGCGGGCGCTCAGACCTCGACGCGCAGGCCCTCCAGCCCCCGGATCACGAAGTTCGGCCTGCGCTCCGGCTCGGACACCGGGCGGAGGCCGGGCGCCTGCTCCAGCAGCGCGTCCAGGGAGGCGGCCAGCTCCAGCCGGGCCAGCGGCGCCCCGATGCAGTAGTGGATGCCGGCGCTGAACGAGATGTGCGGGTTGTCGCGCCGCGAGAGGTCCAGCTTCTCCGGCTCGGCGAACACGGCCGGGTCGTGGTTGGCGGAGCCGAACAGCATCGCGATCTCCGCCCCCCGCGGGATCGTCGTGCCGTCGATCTCGATGTCGTCCAGGACCCACCGCTCGAAGAGCTGGAGCGGGGTGTCGTAGCGCATCAGCTCCTCGACCGCCGTCGGGACGAGCGACCGGTCGGCGCGCAGGGCCGCCAGCTCGCCGGGGTGCCGGAACAGCGACCACCAGCCGTTCACCGTCGCGTTGACGGTCGCCTCGTGCCCCGCGTTCAGCAGCAGCACGCAGGTGGAGATCATCTCCTGCTCGGTGAGCCGGTCGCCCTCGTCGTGCGCCGCGATCAGCCCCGAGACGAGGTCGTCGCCCGGCTCCTCGCGGCGGACCGCGATCAGCTCCTGGAGGTACTCCGTGAACTCGACGGACGCGCGGACCGCCCGCCGAGCGGTCTCCGGGGACGGCTTCAGCTCGTACATCCCGCAGATGTCCGCCGACCAGGGCCGCAGCGGCGCCCGGTCCTGCTCCGGGATGCCCAGCATCTCGGCGATCACCGCCACCGGGAGCGGCTCGGCGACATCGGTCAGCAGATCGCCGCCGCCCGCCGCCACCAGGTCCGCGACCAGCTCGGACGCCAGCCCGTGCACGTACGGACGCAGCCGCTCGACCGTACGCGGTGTGAACGCCTTGGACACCAGCCGCCGGATCCGGGTGTGGTCCGGGGGCTCCAGGTCGAGCATCCCGTGGTCGTTCAGGACGTGGAACGGCTCGTGCTCCGGGGGCGGTGCCGTGCGCCCGAACTCCTCGTGCGTGAACCGGTGCCGGTACGTGCGGCCCAGGCGCCGGTCCCGCAGCAGCGCCGAGACGTCCGCGTGGTGCGGCACCAGCCACTGGCCGGTCGGCTCGAAGAAGTGCACGCGGCCCTGGGCACGCAGCTCGGCATACGCGGGGTACGGGTCGGCGAGGAACGCCGGGTCCCAGGGGTCGAAGGCAGTCATGTCCGGACGCTAGCCCGCCGCACCCCCGGCTGACCAGGGGTGTCGGCCCGTGGCGGGCCGCGTCCCCCTCCCGCCGCCGGGCCGGCCCGCGCCTCCCGGCCGGGCTCCTCAGGCCGGTCGCACCAGCCGGGCCTCGTACGCGAACACGGCCGCCTGCGTGCGGTCGCGCAGCCCCAGCTTCACGAGGATCCGGCTGACGTGGGTCTTGATGGTGGACTCGGCGACGACCAGGCGGCTCGCGATCTCCGCGTTCGACAGGCCCTGCGCGATCAGCACCAGGACCTCCGTCTCCCGCTCGGTCAGCTCCCCGTACGCCGCCTGCGCCCCCGCCGGGAACCGGGGTGCCTCCGCGAGCTTGGAGAACTCCGTGATCAGCCGCCTGGTCACCGAGGGGGCGAGCAGCGCCTCACCCGACGCCACGACCCGCACCCCGTCGGCCAGCTGACGGGCCGAGGCGTCCTTCAGCAGGAACCCGGAGGCTCCGGCCCGCAGCGCCTGGTACACGTACTCGTCCAGGTCGAAGGTGGTCAGCACCAGCACCTTCGCCGCGCCGTCCGCGGCGACGATCTCCCGCGTCGCCTCGATGCCGTTCAGCTCCGGCATGCGGATGTCCATCAGGACGACGTCCGGGGACAGCTCGCGCACCCGCCGCACGGCGTCGCGCCCGTTGACCGCCTCGCCGACCACCTCGATGTCCGGCATCGCGCCGAGCAGCACGGAGAACCCCTCACGCACCATCACCTGGTCGTCGGCGATCAGGACGCGGATGGTGCCTGGGGCGGCGGCCGGGCGGTTCCCTTGGCCGGCGCGGTCGGTGCCAGAGGGGCCGTTGGTGCCAGGAGTGCCGTCGGTGCCCCGGGTGCCGTTCAACGCGCCGCCGTTCGTGTCGGCCGTGTCGCCCGTCATGCGGACTCCCCGGCGAGGGCCACCGGGAGGAAGACCGAGATCTCGTACCCGCCGTCGTCCGTGCCGCCCGCGGTCATCTCGCCGTTCAGCATCGTGACGCGCTCGCGCATGCCCGTGATGCCGTGCCCCGCGCCGTGCGGGGACTTCTGCGGCGTCGGCCGGGGGGCCGGGCCGTTCACGACGCGCAGGCCGAGTCCGCCGAGCACGTAGCCGATCTCGACACGGGCCGTCGCGCCGGGCGCGTGCCGCAGGGTGTTGCTCAGCGCCTCCTGCACGATCCGGTACGCCGACAGCTCGACGCCCTGCGGCAGCTCGCGCACCGCTCCGGTGACCGCCTTGTCGACGGGCAGGCCCGCTTCGCGCACGTTCGCCAGGAGCGCGTCGAGGTCGGCGAGCGTCGGCTGCGGGGCGTCCGGCGCCTCGTAGTCCTCGGCCCGTACGACGCCGAGGACGCGGCGCAGCTCGGTCAGTGCCGCGACCGCGTTCTCCCGGATCGTGGCGAACGCCTTCTCCAGCTCGGGGGGCGGGTTCTCGACGCGGTACGGGGCGGCCTCGGCCTGGATGGCGACCACCGACATGTGGTGCGCGACCACGTCGTGCAGCTCGCGGGCGATGTTGGTGCGCTCCTCCAGCAGCGTGCGCCGGGACCGTTCGTGGGCCGTGACCGTCTGCTGGGCGGTCACCTCCTGCTCCGCCTGGCGGCGCACCTGCCGCACCGTGACGACCAGCAGGGCGAGCGCCGAGACGAACAGGAACGGCACGCTGTTGCTCGCGTAGTGCCCGCCGCCCAGGAGCGCTTCGACGAGGAAGCCGTACGCCGCCGTCAGTGTCCACATCCAGGCCGCCGTGCGCGGACGGGTCCGGGCGGCGACGACCGTGAGGACGACCAGGTGGGTGGCGAAGCTGGCGGGCGCCCAGGGCCAGTCCGACCACTGGGTGCCGAACGTGGCGACGATCGGCGTGGATGCCATGGAGAGCCAGAAGGCGCCGACCGGCCGCACCAGGGTCAGCAGCACCGCGCTCACCGAGAGGAGCACCGTCAGCAGGTCCGTGACGCCGCCGGCGGCCACGCTGGACGCGGCGGCGACGAGCAGCACCAGCGCGGCCGCCGCGGTCACCAGCGCGTGCGGGGTCCATACCGCGTACCGCAGGGCCCGCGCGGGGAGCCGGCGGGAGAGCGGGCCGTCCCCGCGCAGCGGCGGCAGGGGCCGGTAGGCGAAGGCGTCGTGGAAGAGGTCCTGGCGCAGCCTCCGCAGGGCGCCCATGGCCAGCCGGAACTCGGGGCTGCGCCCGTCGGCGCCGCCGGCCGGTATCGGCATCGTCTTCGTCTGGGTCGTCTCGGTCACGTACAGAACGGTAGGGCGGGGGCGGGCCGCGGTCGTCCCCAGTGAGAGGGGTCCTTTCGGATCCTTCTCAGGTACTACGGGGAGGACCGCGGCGGCGGGGCGAGGCTGCCCGGCCGCCCGTACGGAGCCCTGGGGGCGCCGCGGCCCCGTCGTCACCAGGCCAGTTGGGCGATCTCCTCGGCCACCACGGCGCAGGCGTCCGCCGCGGGGTCGATGAGGGGGAAGTGGCCCACGCCGTCCAGGAGGGTCAGGCCGACCACCTCGCCGGCCTTGGCCGCGGCGTCCGCGTACGCCTCCGCGACGGCCTGCGGCACCACGAGGTCGGCGCGGCCCTGCACGAGGGTGGTCGCGATGCCGGTCGGCAGCAGCAGGGCCGGGTCCGCGTACGCCCTGCGCTCGGCGAACTTCCCCGCGCCGCCGAGGAGTTGGGACGTCGCGCCCGAGCAGACGTCCAGCTTCTCGGCGACGCCGAAGTCGGCGATCGGGGCGAGCGCCACGACACCGCGCAGGGGGGCCGGGCGGTCGAGGTACCAGGGGGCGTCGGCCGGCAGGAGATGGCGGGCGGACGCCCACAGGGCCAGGTGCCCGCCCGCCGAGTGACCGGTGACGACGACGCGGCGCGGATCGGCCTGGGGCAGCGCCTGCCGTACGAGTCCGGGCAGGGCGTCGAGCGCCGCCGCGACGTCGTCGAAGGTGTCCGGCCAGCGCCCCGCGACCGGGCCGGTGCCGCCCTGCGCGGGGATGGCGCTGCCGCGCCGGTACTCGACGTTGGCCACGGCGAACCCCCGCCGCGCCAGGAAGCCGGCGAGCGGGGTCACGTGCCGGCGGTCGAACGCCGTCCGCCACGCGCCGCCGTGCAGGACGACGACGACCGGCGCGGGCACGGTCGCCCCGGGGCCGCGCGGGGCGTAGAAGTCGATCACCTGGTCGGGGTGGCCGCCGTACGCCGCGGTGGAGTCCGGGTCGACGGCCGGATGCGAGAAGGCGGACGCCTCTTCGGCGGCGTCACGGGCGACGTCGTCACGGCCTTCGGCACCACGGGGGACGGCGTCGTCCGGCATGCTCCAACCTCTCAGCGGCGAAACGGAATTGGACGGAAAGACGAGGTGGCCGGGAGGGAACGCGGCCGTTGGCGGGGACGGTATCAGGCCGATGACGTGCGCGGACAGGTGGATGTCACGCTCGGTGAGGGTTAAACGGTTCTGCTGTTTCGTTACGCTGGGGTCGCGCACGTCCGGCACCCGGCTCGGGCCACCGCACCCCGGCCGGCGCGTCCGTCGTCCGTCCTGCCCCCGTCCGCCGTGTCCCCCCGTCCGCCGCAGCTCCGTCCGCCGCGGTCCCGAGCGCCGTAGCCTCGTCCGCCGTAGCCCTTCCGCCGCATCCCCAGGAGGCCGCATGTCCGCCGAGCCCGGCACCGTACGACCCGGGGGCCGCACCGCGCGCGTGCGTGCCGCCGTACTGCGGGCGGCCGGGGACCTGCTGGCCGAGCGGGGCTTCGCGCACCTCGACCTCGCGGACGTGGCCCGCCGCGCCGAGGTCGGCAAGACGACCGTCTACCGCCGCTGGGGCAGCGTCACCGGGCTCGTCGCCGACCTCCTCGCCGACATGGCCGAGCAGTCCCTGAACCGCACCGACCTGGGCTCCGTGCTGGAGGACCTGCGCGCCAACGCCGCGCTGGTCCAGCGGACGCTGGCCGACCCCCGGCAGGGGGCGCTGTTCCGCGCGGTCATCGCGGCGGCCACGTGCGACGCGCGTACGGCGGAGGCGCTGGCCCGCTTCTACGAGGTGCGGGTCGCGGAGTGGGTGCCGTGCGTGCGGCGCGGCGTCGAGCGCGGGGAACTGCCGGCCGGCACCGACCCGGCGCAGGTCGTGCGCGCCGTGTCCGCGCCGCTGTACTACGCCCTGCTCACCACGGGAACGGCCCCCGACCCGGCCGCCGCGGACCGGGCGGCCCGGGCCGCGGTGGCCGCGGCGACGGCCGGGGTGTACGCGACCGGAGCGTGAGTGCCCCACGGGCGCGGCCCGCTCCGGTGCGGCGCGGGTCGGGTACGCGGGGCGCCCCGCGTCGGGTGCGTGGGGTGTGCGGGGCGACCGGGTCGCGGTGCGTGGGGTGTGCGGGGCGACCCGGTCCGGTGCGTGGCGCGTGCGGGGCGACCCGGTGCGTGGTGCCGGGCCGGGGTCGTGCGGGCGGGGTGTGGCCCCCGCCCGCGCCGTAGCCGGAGTGCTACTCCAGCACCTCCGCGAGGACCCGTACCGCCCGTTCCACGTCCGCGAAGCCGACGTACAGCGGGGTGAACCCGAAGCGGAGTACGTCCGGGTGCCGGAAGTCGCCCACCACTCCGCGCCCGATGAGCCGCCTCATCACCTCACCGGCGTCCGCGCAGCGCAGCGCCACCTGGCTGCCCCGCTCCCCGTGCGCCTCCGGGGTCATGGACTCGACGCGGCCCTCGGGCACGTACGCCGCGACGCACTCCAGGAAGAAGTCCGTCAGTGCCAGCGACTTGGCCCGCACCTCCTCGACGCCGACGCCGTCCCACACCTCCAGGGCCGCCTCCAGCGCCAGCATGGAGAGGATGTCCGGCGTGCCGACCCGGCCGCGCAGCGCACCCGGCGCGGGCTCGAACTCCCCCCGCATGCCGAACGGTTCGGCGTGCGAGTTCCAGCCGGGCAGCGGCGAGTCGAAACGGTCCTGGAGGTCCGAGCGCACATAGAGGTACGCCGGTGAACCCGGTCCCCCGTTCAGGTACTTGTACGTGCAGCCCACGGCCAGGTCGACGCCGTGCTCGTCCAGTCCGACCGGCAGGGCGCCCGCGCTGTGGCACAGGTCCCAGACCGCGTAGGCCCCGGCCTCGTGCACGGCCGCCGTCAGCCCGGGCAGGTCGTACAGCCGGCCCGTGCGGTAGTCGACGTGGTTCAGCAGTGCCGCCGCCGTCCGCGGGCCCAGCGCCCCGGTCACCTCGCCGGGGGCGACCGCGCGCAGCGTGCACCCGGTCATCCGCGCCGCCGACGCCGCGATGTACCCGTCCGTCGGGAACGTCGTGGCGTCGACGACGATCTCGTCGCGCCCCTCTCCCGCGAGGCGGACCGCGCCGACCACCGCCTTGAACACGTTGACGCTGGTCGAGTCGCCGACGACGATCTGGCCCGGTGCGGCCCCCACCAGCGGGGCGATGCGGTCGCCGATCCGCTCGGGCGCGGTCCACCAGCCGCTCTCCTCCCAGGACCGGATGCGCAGTTCGCCCCACTGCCTGCGGACCACGTCGTCCACCCGGCCCGGCACCGCCACCGGCAGCGCGCCCAGCGAATTGCCGTCCAGGTACACGGTGTCGTCGAGCACGAAGTGCTCGCGCAGTCCGCCGAGCGCGTCCGCCGCGTCCAGCTCCTTCGCCCTGGCGCGCGCCTCAGACATGGGACCTCGCCGTCCACAGCTCGGGGAACACGTTCTTCTGCGCCCGCTTCTCCAGCCAGGCCACGCCCGCCGAGCCGCCGGTGCCGGTCTTGGCGCCCATCGCGCGGCGGGTCGCCACGAGGTGGTCGTTGCGCCAGCGCCACACCAGCTCGGCCACGTCGGTCAGCGCCTCGCCCAGCCGGGCCAGCTCACCGCTCTCGTCCCCGGCGTAGAGCTCCGTCCACACGGCCTCCACCTCCGGCGACGGCTCGTACTTCTTCGCGACGTCGCGCTCCAGCACCGCCGCAGGGATCGCGTACCCGCGCCGCGCGAGCAGCCGCAGCACCTCGTCGTACACGCCCGGCTCGTGCAGCGCCTTCTCCAGCTCGGCGTGCACGCGCGGCGCGCCGCGGTGCGGGACGAGCATCGACGCGGACTTGTCGCCGAGCAGGAACTCCATGCGGCGGTACATCGCGGACTGGAAGCCGGATCCCTCGCCGAGGGCGCTGCGGTACGAGTTGAACTGCGCCGGGGTCAGCTGACCGAGCGGGCGCCAGGACGCGTTCAGCGCCTCCAGCTCGCGGACCGAGCGCTTCAGCGCGGCGACGGCGGTCTTCACGTCGTCCGCGCGCAGGGCGCGCGCCGTGGTCTCCCACTCGTGCACGATGACCGTGAACCACAGCTCCATGACCTGGGTCGTCACCAGGAACACCATCTCGCCGGGGTCGTCCGAGAGGGTGTGCTGCAGGTGGGTCAGGACGTCCGCCTGTACGTAGTCCTCGTACGGCGTGGTCCCCTGGAAGTCGAGATGCGGGGTCTCGGGCTCCTGAGCCTCTTCGGGCTGAGTCTGATGAGCCTGTTGGGACATCGCTGTCTCCTGTTGCGTACTCCGGGTAGCGGTCCGCCCCTGCCGTTACCGGCACGGGGGCCCCGGTCCCCACCGCGCATCCTCCGCAATGGTCCCCCGAAACCGCAAGGCCCGCCTGATCACACCAGGCGGGCCGGGCGACGCGCTTCGGCTCTAGCCCAGGGTCTGGGCCGCCGCGGGCGAGGAGTCCTTCAGGAACTGGCTGCAGCGCTCGTACTCCTCCTGCTCGCCGATCGCCTGCGCGGCGCGGGCGAGGGCGTGCAGGGCGCGCAGGAAGCCGCGGTTCGGCTCGTGCTCCCACGGGACCGGGCCGTGGCCCTTCCAGCCGTTGCGGCGCAGGGAGTCCAGGCCGCGGTGGTAGCCCGTACGGGCGTAGGCGTACGACTCGACGACGCTGCCGCGCTCGAAGGCGTCGTCGGCCAGCTGGGCCCAGGCGAGCGAGGAGGTGGGGTACTTCGCGGCGACGTCGGCCGGGGGTGTGCCGTTCGCGAGGAGCTCGCGGGGCTCCGGGTCGTCGGGCAGTTCGGTCGGGGGCGGTCCCCCGAGGAGGTTCTCGTGAAGGCTCATGGACTCCAGTCTGCGCCATGCGGGGCGGGGCGCGGCACGGGTGGGCGCCGGGCGCCGGCCGTCGGTGAGCCCCCGGCCGTCGGTGGGCGCCGGGCGCCGGGGGGTGGGTCGGGGCCGTGCCGGTACATCCGGCCGTCGGTAGTCGTCGCCGGCCCTCGTCACCAGCCTCGGTTGCTCACGTCCCGTACCCGACGGCCATCCGATGTACCGGCACGGCCCCTTCCGCCGGATCGCGGCTGCGGGTCGTGGGCGGCTGGGCTGCGGGGGCTCGGGGCGGCTGCCCGGCTGCGGGCTGGTAGCGCCGCGCGCGGCTTCCGGTCGTGGGCGGGTGCCGGATGTACGGGGTGACCGGCCCTCCGTCGGCGATGCCCGTAGGCGCCGCGTACCGGTGTGGTCCTCGTCGTCGGCCCGGGTCAGGTCCGGTGTTTCGGGGGGTCCGGGGACGGGCGGGCCGACTCCAGTGGGGGTGCTGTGACCCAGCCGTGCGTGCGGCACTGGGGGCGCCGGCAGTCCGGCCGGGGACGCCGTACCGTCGTGAACGCCACCACCGCGCCCACGAGGAGCACCCCCGCGCACCACGGCATCGCCCGCCGGAAGGCCGCGTCGAACTGCTCCGCCGACCGGTACGCCTCCGGGCCCATCCCCGCCAGCAGCGGCAGCGCCGCCACCGCGACGAGGCCCGCCACCCGGGCCGCCGCGTTGTTGATCCCGCTGGCCAGCCCCGCCCGGCCGGTGTCCAGCGACGCCAGCACGGTGGCCGTGAGCGGCGCGACCAGGGCCACCATGCCCGCGCCCATGACCAGCACCGCCGGCAGGACGTCCGCCACGTACGAGGTGTTCCGTCCCACCCGCAGCATCAGCAGCATCCCGGCCGCGCACAGCACCGGCCCCACCGTCAGCGGCAGCCGGGGGCCGATGCGCTGGGCGAGGTCACCGGAGCGGGCCGAGAACAGCAGCATCAGGACGGTCGTCGGCAGCAGGGCCGTGCCCGCCTGCAGGGCCGAGTAGCCGGCCACCACCTGGAGCTGGAGCGCGGTCAGGAAGAAGAAGCCGCCGAAGGCCGCGTAGACGCAGAGGGTGACGAGGTTGACCGCCGTGAACTGGCGGGACGCGAACACCTCCAGCGGCAGCATCGGATCGGGCCGCCGCCGCTCCACCACCACGAACGCCACCCCGGCGGCGAGCCCGGCGACCGCCGTGACCACGACGACGGCGGTGCCGTTGCGGGCCTCCGTCAGCGCGTACGTCACCAGGGCCAGCGACGCGGCGGCCAGCACCGCGCCGAGCACGTCGAAGTGCCCGTGGGCGCGCCCGTCGGCCGACTCGGGGACGTGGCGTACCGCGACGGGCACGCACAGCAGGGCCAGCGGCACGTTCAGCAGGAAGACCCAGCGCCAGCCCGGCCCGTCCACCAGCCAGCCGCCGAGGAACGGACCCACGGCCGCCCCGACCCCGCCGAGGCCGGACCAGAGCCCCACCGCCCTCGCCCGGTCGTCCGGGTGGAAGGACGCCTGGATCAGCGCGAGCGAGCCGGGGGTGAGCAGCGCCCCGCCGACCCCCTGCAGGGCGCGCGCCGCGACGAGGACGGCCGCGTTCGGCGACAGGCCGCACAGCAGCGAGGCCGCCGCGAACCACACCACCCCGATGACGAAGATCCTGCGCCGCCCGAAGTGATCGCCCAGGGCCCCGCCGAGCAGGATCAGGCCCGCCAGGGTGAGCAGGTAGGCGTTGACCGTCCACTGGAGCGCGGCGAGGTCGGCGTCCAGGTCGCGGCCCACGCGGGGCAGGGCGACGTTGACGACGGTCGAGTCCAGCAGGGCCATGCCGGAGCCCAGCACCGTGGCCAGCAGGATCCACTTCCCCTGGGGCGAGGTGATCCTGACGGCCGGGGTCTCCTGCGGCGGGGCAGCCATGCAGCCGATCATCCCGCGCCGGGCGCCGCACGGCCAGGCTTGGGGACGGCGAAGGGCCCGCCCCTCGGGGGGGCGGGCCCTCGGAAGGCCGGGACTACTTGATCTTCGTGCCGGTGGAGCGGAGGTTGGCGCACGCCTCGGTGACCCGCTGGGCCATGGAGGCCTCGGCGAGCTTGCCCCAGGTGCGGGGGTCGTACGTCTTCTTGTCGCCGACCTCGCCGTCGACCTTCAGGACACCGTCGTAGTTGCGGAGCATGTGGTCCGCGACCGGGCGGGTGAACGCGTACTGCGTGTCGGTGTCGAGGTTCATCTTCACGACGCCGTTCTCCAGGGCCGTGGCGATCTCCTCGGCCGATGAGCCCGAGCCGCCGTGGAAGACGAAGTCGAACGGGGAGGGCTTGCCGTACTTGGCGGCGACGCCCTCGTTCAGCTCCTTCAGCAGCTCCGGACGCAGGACGACGTTGCCCGGCTTGTACACGCCGTGCACGTTGCCGAAGGAGGCGGCCAGCAGGTAGCGGCCCTTCTCGCCCAGGCCCAGGGCCTCGGCCGTACGGATGGCGTCGTCGACCGTCGTGTACAGCGAGTCGTTGATCTCGTGCGAGACGCCGTCCTCCTCGCCGCCGGTCGGGGTGATCTCGACCTCAAGGATGATCTTCGCGGCGCGGGCGCGCTCCAGCAGCTCCTGGCCGATGGCCAGGTTGTCGGCGAGGGTCTCCGCCGAGCCGTCCCACATGTGGGACTGGAACAGCGGGTTGCGGCCGGCCTTGACGCGCTCCTCGGAGACCGCCAGCAGCGGGCGTACGTACCCGTCGAGCTTGTCCTTGGGGCAGTGGTCGGTGTGCAGCGCGACCGTCACCGGGTACTTCTCGGCGACGATGTGGGCGAACTCGGCCAGCGCCACGGCACCGGTGACCATGTCCTTGCTGTACTGGCCGCCCAGGAACTCGGCGCCGCCGGTGGACATTTGGATGATGCCGTCGCTCTCGGCCTCCGCGAAGCCGCGCAGCGCAGCGTGCAGGGTCTGGGTCGAGGTCACGTTGATGGCCGGGTAGGCGAACTTGCCTGCCTTCGCCCGGTCGAGCATCTCGTTGTAGACCTCGGGGGTTGCGATGGGCATCTGTCCGCTCCTTGTATGTGCGGGTGGCGTGGTGCTTGGGACCCTGACCTAGGGGGGCGACGTCATCGTCGGCCCCATCTTTCCAGACTCGGCCCGATGGTCCACCCATGGCGTCCGGCCCGTGGACAACCGGGCCGGGCCCGGGTGGACGGCGCTCAGTCGAGGCCCAGCTCGTCCTTGTCGAAGGCGAACAGGTACGGCACCCCGGCACCCTCCTGGATCTTCTCGGCGGCGCCCGTCGCCCGGTCGACGATGGTGGCGACGCCGACGACCTCGGCGCCCGCCTCGCGGACCGCCTCGACGGCGGTGAGCGGGGAGCCGCCGGTGGTGGAGGTGTCCTCGACGACGAGGACCCGGCGGCCCCTGATCTCCGGGCCCTCGACCCGGCGCTGGAGACCGTGCGCCTTGGCGGCCTTGCGCACCACGAAGGCGTCGAGCCGCCGGCCGCGCGCGGCGGCCGCGTGCAGCATGGACGCGGCGACGGGGTCGGCGCCCATGGTGAGGCCGCCCACCGCGTCGAAGTCGAGCTCCGCGGTGAGGTCCAGGAGCACCTGGCCGACCAGCGGGGCGGCCTCCCCGTCGAGGGTGATGCGGCGCAGGTCGACGTAGTAGTCGGCCTCCAGCCCCGAGGAGAGGGTCACCTTGCCGTGCACCACGGCCTTGTCCTTGATCTGCTGCAGCAGCGCGCCGCGTACGTCACTCATGCGAGCCAGCTTAGAGGCGCCGCCGGGCCCGGCCCGCCCCGCCTCAGAGGCGTCGCCAGGTCCAGGTGGTGGCGGCTTCGAGGGGTTCGATCGGGGTGACCAGCCTGGGCTGGGAGTTGAGCCCGTCCGGCGGTCCGGTCTGCGGTTCCACGCAGACGGCGGCCTCCTGCTCGTCGTACACGACGACCCACTGCTCGGGGCTGGTGACCTTCAGCTCCAGGTGTCCCGGCCAGGTGACCGTGACGTCGACGCCGTCGGGCATCCCGAAGCAGTCGTCCCAGGGGCCGGGCCTCGGCTCGGTGCGCCGTCCGGTGGGCAGGTGGTCGTCGCCGCGCTCCTCCTGCCAGGCGGGCGCGAAGTCCAGCCGGGCGTCCTCGCCGCTGCCGAGGTTCCGGTTGAACCAGGGGTGCCAGCCGATCTGCGCCGGGAAGGAGGACTCGTGCGCCTCCACGGCCATGGCGAGCGTGAGGCTGTCCTCGGTCAGGGTGACGATCTGCGTGACGCGCCCGGGGTGGGGCCAGGGGTCGACGAGGTCGTACGTGATGACGGCCTCGCCGTCGCCGGCCCGCGCGGTGCGCCAGGCGCCGTCCCGGACGGTGCCGTGGATGGCGTGCGGCGGGGAGTTGAGGGGCAGCTGCCGCAGGACGCCGCCGTCGCGGAAGCGTCCGTCACGGACGCGCCCGCACCAGGGCACCATCGGGAAGCAGCCGAACTTCGGTCCCTGCCGCAGCAGTTCGACGCCGCCGATGCGCAGTCCGCCCACCCGCCCGCCGTTTCCCGGCTGTACGGTCACCTCCGCGTCGCCCGCGGTCAGCGTGATGTCTTCGTTACTCACGTGATGACCCTACTGGCCCGGCGGTGTGCCGCTCAGCCCGTCCGGTACCGGAGGCCGGAGCGCGTCCTTCGCCGGGCGGGGCCCCGGACCGCCCGGCCCGCCGGGTCACCTCACCGGCGTCGGCGCAGCGCCCGTCCGACGACGACGGCCGAGGCCAGCGCGAGGGCCGCGGCGGGCGCCGCCCAGCGCAGGGTGGCGCCGGCCGCGCCGGACTCGGGCGCGGGCACCGGCGCGTACCGTCCGCGCGGCGGTGCGTGGTCGACCTCCTCCGCGCTCCGCCCGATCATCGTCCGGCGGGCGTGCGCCGCCTCGGCGGCCGGTTCGCCGGGCGCGTCCAGTCCCTCGGCCACGAACTCCCGTTCCGCCTGCTCGGCGTCGAGCTCCTCCTCGGCGAGGGGGTCGAGGGAGGGCGGCGGCACGTCGGTGTCGAAGACGGAGGGCGGGACGGGTCCGGCCGCGTCGCCGATGTCGTCGGCGGCGTCGGCGTCGTCGTCCTCGGCGGCGGACAGACCCTCGGCGGACGCGGCGGGCGTGGGTACGGCGGGCGCGGCGTGCTCGCCGGTGCCGGCGGCCGTGCCGTCCGCCTCCGTGAAGGAGCCGTCGCCCGGGGACGCCGGCTCACCGGCACCCTCGGCGGCCGGCTCCGCGGTCCGGGCGGTTCCCGCCGCCAGGTTCTCCGCGAACCGGTCCAGCAGCCGGGTCGCCGCCGAGGCCACCGCGTCGGCGGGGAGTTCCTCGACGCGCCCGTCCGCGGTGGCGCCGCCGCCGAAGGCGACCGCCGTCCCGCCGTCCGCGGCGGTGAGCCGCAGGGTGAGGGCGAGCTTGACGGAGCCGCTGCCGCGGGACTCGGTCGCGTCGCCCTCGACGGCGTACGAACCGTCGTCCCGGGCGGCGACCCGCAGCGCCCCGCGGTACGTGATGCTGTGGCTCCCGACGCGCACCTTCAGCCGCCCGGAGACGGGCGCCGTCCCCGCGTCCTGCTGGAGCCCGGGGACCGCCCGGGCGACCCGCGCGGGGTCGGCGAGCGCCTCCCTCAGCCGTTCGGCCGGAACCGGAACGAACACCTCATGGTCCATGTCAGCCGAGCCTACCCAGCATGGCTCGAAGCGCACCCCTGCATCACGGGATTCTCCCGGTGTCCGTGCGCCCGGGGACTCAGTCGGCGTACCGCGGGTGGATCAGCGTGGACGGCGGCAGGCCGGTGACGCGGGTGGCGGCCGCGGCGCGCGCGTCGGCGGCGAGCGCCGCGCCGGTGAGGCCGTGCGGCGGGGGTTCGCGCGGGTCCACGCGAAGCGGCGGGCGGCTGCGGGCGGCGAGGACGAACCCCCAGTCGCGCGGGGCGCGGGAGGCGCCGGTCGTCCGGTCGGGGCCGGCCGCGAACCCGGAGTCGCGCCCTCCGGCGCAGTACGGCGCGGTGCGCAGCCCGGCGGCCCGCACCGTGGCGTCGACGGTCCAGAAGACGCGGGGCCGGGAGAGGACGGGTCCCGCGTGCACGGCGAGCCGGCCGCCGGGGGCCAGGGCCTGCCGGGCGAGGCCGTAGAACTCCTGCGAGTAGAGCTTGGTGCTCGGGGTGATGCCGGGGTCCGGCAGGTCCGAGATCACCACGTCGTACGTGCCCCGGTCGCGGCGCAGCCGGTCGAAGGCGTCGCCGACGGTGACGTGGACCCGCGGGTCGTCGAAGGCGTGCCCGTTGAGCGCGGACAGGGCGGGGTCCCGGCGGGCCAGGCGCACGACTCCGGCGTCGAGCTCGACCACGTCGACGCGGCGCACCCCGGAGTGGCGCAGCACCTCGCGGGTGGCGAGCCCGTCGCCGCCGCCCAGGACGAGGACGCGCGCCCGCGGCCCGTTCAGCGCGGGGTGGACGAGCGCCTCGTGGTACAGGTGCTCGTCGCGTCCGCTGACCCGCAGGCGTCCGTCGAGGTAGAGGTCGAGGGGACGGCCGTGGGTGCCGCCGGTCAGGACGACCTCCTGGACGCCGGTCTGCAGGGCGACGCGCACGTCAGCGCCGTAGACGGCGTGGCGTGCGGCACGTTCGAAGTCGTCGACGAGGAGGGCGGCCGTGGCGAGCAGCCCGAGGACGAGGACGTTGGCGGTGACCAGCAGCCAGCGGGCGCGCCGGGTCAGGTCGTGCCGGAACAGGCCGAGGACGAGCGTGCCGCCGGCGACCACGTTGACCGCGCCGGTGAGCAGGGCGCCGGTGAGCTGGCCGAGCAGCGGCAGCAGCAGGAAGGGGAAGGCGAGGCCGCCGACGAGCGCGCCGACGTAGTCCGCGGCGAACAGGTCCGCGACGGCGCCGCCCGCGTCCTGGCGCCGGATGCGCTGGATCAGCTCCATGAGGAGGGGGACCTCGGCGCCGATGAGGAGGCCGATGGCCAGGGAGAACGCCACCAGGAGGCAGCGTGATCCGCTCGCCCAGGCGCCGCCCCAGTCCCCGGTCCAGGCGAACATCGCGTACAGGGCCATCGCGCTGCACCCGCCGACCAGGGCGAGGGCGGCCTCGACGGCGCCGAAGCCGGCCGCGGCGCGGCAGCGCAGCCGTTTGGCGGCGAGGGAGCCGATGCCCATCGCGAAGACCATCACGGAGAGCACGACGGAGGCCTGGGTGACGGAGTCGCCGATCAGGTACGAGGCGAGGGCGACGAGTTCGAGTTCGTACACGAGTCCGCAGGCGGCGCAGACGAAGACGCAGGCGAGGACGAAGAACCGTCCGGTGCCGGGCCCTACGGGCAGGCGCGCCGGGCCCCGCTCACCGACCGGCGGCGGCGCGCCGGGTGTCGGGGCTCCCCGTGACCGCGTGAAGCCGCGTGTGGGGGAGGGCGCGTGCGGATCGATCACGCTGCGAACGCTACGTCACGGCGGCGGCACGCCTCGTCACCCACACGTGTGGAACGTGGCCGCCTGTGCGACACCGCGTG
This sequence comes from Streptomyces sp. NPDC054842, assembly GCF_053611025.1. Taxonomy (NCBI): domain Bacteria; kingdom Bacillati; phylum Actinomycetota; class Actinomycetes; order Kitasatosporales; family Streptomycetaceae; genus Streptomyces; species Streptomyces sp. NPDC054842. The sequence continues at coordinate 33,975 of NZ_JBSGZN010000004.1, read as the reverse complement.
CCGGGGGCCGGGGTACGCGACGGCCGTGCCCCGCGGGCCCGGACGGGCGGCGGAGGTCCGGCCGGTCAGACGGCGGACGTACTCAGGGACGGGACTCGTACACCCACTCTCGTCCGGGTGGCGACGAGTTGACCGTCCTGCGGATAGGCGTGCCAGGTGCGCCAGTGCACTTGGCCCTCGTGGCGCTGGGCGAGCATCGCGGTGAAGGCGTGCGGGCTGCCGGGAAAGACGCCCGCGAGACCGTGGGGATGGTCGGCGACGAGGGCCAGCAACTCCTGGGCGCGGCCCGCGAAGGAGCCGTGCGACAGCGTCTCGACGCGGGCCGCGAACTCGTACTCCCAGTCGCCGATCCGCTTCGCGACGCCGAGCGGCAGCGGGGTGCTGCTGCCGGCGATGCACGCGACGGTCTCCGAACAACTGCCCCCGTCCTCCTCCAGAAGCACCTGGTGGGAGGCTCCGAGCAGCCGCAACTGCAGTTTGGCGCCCGTCAGTTCGAGGTCGAGGGTGGCGAGCGCCGGGAGCGGCTCGCGGCCCAGGGTCCAGGCGAGGTCGGCCGCACGCGTGTCGGTGTACGAGGTGTTCAGGGTCGTGAGCATGGGTCGGCTCCGCTATGGCGCAAAGGGAGGTGGGGGGTCCGGCGCACCCCGTCGGTACCGGGGGATCGGCCAGGTCAGTCCGGTCAGGAGGGACACGTCCGAGGGCCGCGTTGGTGATGTAGAGGGAATCATGAACTGTGGCGACACCACAGCGTTTTTACCCAACTTCGTAGGGTTTCCATCCCCCCGAGGGCTCCACAGCTCAACTGTTCAACCACGGCGTACGCCCGGAGCACCGAAGCCGCACCCGGAACCCGCCGTTCCGTCAGGGCCGCCGACCCGGGCCCGCCCGGCAGCCGAAGGCACGGGAGCGGGCCGGGCGGGAACGCCGGAGTGCCCGTCGGGGCACTCCCCCGACGGGCACTCCGGTGTGCGGACGCGCTTCCCCCGAAGGAGCTCAGCTGCCCCGTGTCAGCTGCCTCCGCCGCATCCGCCTCCGCCGCCGCACGACGACCCGCCTCCGCAGGACGAGCCGCTGCTGCACGACGAGCCTCCGCCGCAGGAGTGGCCGTGGTGGCCGCCCCCGCTGGACGATCCGCACGACTGGGCCGCGCCGCCCCCGGCCCACCAGCTTCCTTCCCCCCTCGCGCGGCGCGAGCGCGAGGTCCGGCCCTTCGACAGGTGCGCGGTCTTCCCGCGTCCGCGTCCGGCGGCCTTGAACAGCCCGACCAGGGCGACCAGACCGACAGCCAGGATGATGCCTGCGAGCATGGCGCCACCCTCCTTCCACTTCCCCCGAAGCGGCCCCCCGTGGGCCCCTTGTCCGTTGGTGCGTACCGTGCGCCCCCGTGTTCCCGCGGGGCGGTTCTCCGGTGGTACTCCCCGGTGGTGCTTCCTGCGTGGGAGGGGGATGCCCTCACGCCACGCGCGCGAAAGCAGAGTTGAGCAACTTCAGAGGCTTCTCTCCGGGCAACGGCCCCTGACCCGCACAGAAGGGCAGGTCAGGGGCCGTCCGTGGGTCAATGGGCCGTCCGGGGGCCGTGCTTGTCGTTCAGGCTCCGAGGTGTCCCCCGTCGCCGGCGCCGAGGAGGGAGTTCGCGAGCCGGCGTTCGACGGCGGAGGGCAGGGACCACAGCTCGGCACGCCGCTTCCGGTCCTCCGAGCCCTGGCGGGCGGCGCGGCGGACACCGGACACCGCCGAGGCGAGGGCGGCCAGGGACACGGCGAGCCCGGTCCCGAGCAGCGCACCGGCGAGTACGGCGCCGTCCGCCAGGGCGAACGGAAGCGCGACTCCGAGGCAGAGCGCGCCGATGCCGCTGAGGACGCAAACCATCCACCACAGCGGCGTGAGCGGGTGCTCGTCGCGCAGATGGTCGGCCAGCTGACGGTCGGTGGGACGCCGCCGCGGGTGCGCTCCGGCCGCGCGGAACAGCTCCGCCCGGCCCCGCAGCGCCCACACCGCGTGCACTCCCACCCAGACGACGGGCAGCAGGAACAGCGTCACCAGCACCGAACCCGCCCGGACCGTCCGCGGCACCGCCATCCAGCCGGAGGCGTCGGCGACCACGGACACCGCGGCGGCTCCCACGCATACGGCACCCGCAGCGCTCGTGACCACGAGCCACCGCCGGGCCCCGCGCACCCGGGCGCTGAGAGGGAACTCGACCGCGTCCAACGCCTTCTCCCCTCGACGACCGCAGGAACTCTACGCAGCTCTCCGAAAGGAAGCACTCGGATGCCTGGCGGGCTCGAATTCTGCCCGAGGCGCCGACGCCAGGACTCCGGTCGAACACCGCTTGGCTTCTTCCGCGTTCGGACCGAGATCGACAGCGGGCCCCCGTCGACGAGGACGCGCTCACCCGCGAAGGTGTTGAGGAACTCCGGAGCTTCGGCGCAGGATGACCGGCATGACCTCCAGCGCACGCCCTCTTCTGAACCGCCGGCTCGCCGAGTTCGGTACGACGATCTTCGCGGAGATGTCGGCCCTCGCCCTGAGCACCGGCGCGATCAACCTCGGCCAGGGTTTCCCCGACACGGACGGTCCTGAGGAGATCCGGGAGGCCGCCGTGCGGGCGCTCAGGGCGGGGCGCGGGAACCAGTACCCGCCGGGGCCCGGGGTGCCCGAGCTGCGGAGGGCGGTCACCGAGCACCAGCGGCGGCGCTACGGGCTGTCGTACGACCCGGACACCGAGGTGCTGGTCACGGCCGGCGCGACCGAGGCGATCGCCGCGACCCTGCTGGCGCTGCTGGAGCCGGGCGACGAGGTGATCGCGTTCGAGCCGTACTACGACTCGTACGCGGCCTGCATCGCGATGGCCGGCGGCACCCGGGTGCCGGTGACGCTGCGCCCGCACGAGGGAGCCTTCCGGCTGGATCTCGACGAGCTGCGGGACGCGGTCACCGACCGGACCCGGCTGCTGCTGATCAACACACCGCACAACCCGACCGGCACCGTGCTGACCCGCGAGGAGCTCACCGAGATCGCGCGGCTCGCCGTGGAGCGGGATCTGATCGTGGTCACGGACGAGGTGTACGAGCACCTCGTGTTCGACGGCGCCGAGCACCTGCCGCCGGCGTCGTTCCCCGGGATGCGCGAGCGGACGGTGAGCATCGGCAGCGCGGGCAAGACGTTCTCGTTCACCGGCTGGAAGGTCGGCTGGGTGACGGCGCCGCCCGCCCTGGTCACCGCGGTGCGCTCGGCGAAGCAGTACCTGACGTATGTGGCCTCGGGGCCGTTCCAGTACGCCGTCGCCGAGGCGCTCGCGCTGCCGGACGCGTACTTCGACGCCTTCCGCGCGGACATGCGGGCCAAGCGGGACCTGCTGGCCGCGGGGCTGGAGGAGGCGGGCTTCGGGGTGTTCCGGCCGGCGGGCACGTACTTCGTCACCACCGACATCCGGCCCCTCGGCGAGTCGGACGGCTTCGCCTTCTGCCGCTCGCTGCCGGAGCGCGCCGGTGTCGTCGCCGTCCCGAACGCGGTCTTCTACGACCACCGCGAGGAGGGCGCCCCGTTCGTACGGTTCGCGTTCTGCAAGCGGACCGAGGTGCTGACCGACGCGGCGGAACGGCTCCGCGAGGCGTTCGCGGGCTGACCGCGCCCTGTGGGACGGACGCGTCCCCCCGGCCGCCTGCCACGCCTCGCCCGCCCGCCCGCACTTTCGCGCCGGAGGCGCGCGTTCTGCAAGCGGACCGAGGTGCTCCATGGCGCCGCCGGTCGCGGGCGGCGTTCCGCGGCTCCTGGCCGCGCCGGGAAGGGGCGTTCCTAGCACCGTGGGGGCCGCTGTCGCGGACGGCGCGCCGGACCGGCGCGACCCGTACCCGCACGGCGCTGTAATGCTCGCAAATGCCCCGTGAGGGACGCACAGTGCCGGTGTGACCCACGCGAGTACCATTCCCGCCCCCGCCAGGCAGTCCGGCGCCGGGGACCGCGGCCGCCCGGTCCCCGTCCGCCGTCGGCCGCCCGTTACGGCGGCCACGGCGCTCGGACTGTTCGCCGCCGCCCGCCTCACGGGCGTCCTCGTGGTCGCCGTGGCCGCCTGGGCGCAGGGAAGACAGCCGCTGGCCCTGCTCGGCCGTTCGTGGGACTCGGTCTGGTACCTGGGCATCGCGGCGCACGGGTACGGCCGCAGCATGCAGGCCGGTCCCGAGGTCGTCCGCAGCGACCTGGCTTTCTTCCCGCTGTATCCGGCGCTGATCCGCTGCGTCACCGCCCTGACCCCGCTGGGCGGCGGCGCGGCGGCCCTGCTGGTCGCCTGGACGGCCGCCGCCGCCGCCGCGTACGGGATCTACCTCGTGGGGGCGCGGCTGCGCGGTCCCGCCGTCGCCACCGTGCTGGTCCTGCTCTGGGGGCTGCTGCCGCACTCGGTGGTGCTGTCGATGGCGTACACGGAGCCGGTGCTGACGGCCTTCGCCGCCTGGTCGCTGTACGCGGTGCTGACCGGGCGGTGGCTGTGGGCGGGGACGCTCGCGGCGCTGGCGGGGCTGGCCCGGCCCAACGGGGTCGCCGTGGCCGCGGCGGTCCTCGCGGCGGCGGCGCACGAGATCGTGAAGGCGCGCGGCCGGAAGGTTTCCCACAGGCTGTGGACGGGCGCGGCGCTCGCACCGCTGGGGTGGGGCGGCTACGTCCTGTGGGTCGGCGTGCGCCGGGGCGACCCGCTCGGCGGCTATTTCGCGGTGCAGCGCCTGTGGGGATCGCGCTTCGACTTCGGCCGCGGCTCCCTGGGCTTCGTGAAGCACCTGCTGCTGCACGGTGACCGCTTCGTCTTCCCGATGACCATGGTGATCGTGGCGGCGGGCATGCTGCTGTTCGCGCTGCTGGCCCTGGACCGCGCCCCGCTGCCGCTGCTCGTGCACAGCGGCGTGCTGCTGCTGATCGCGCTGGGCGGCTCGGGCTTCTTCGAGTGCAAGCCGCGCTTCCTGCTGCCCGCGTTCCCGCTGCTGCTGCCGCTGGCGGGCGCGCTGGTGCGGACGGCAAGAGCCCGGCCGTGGCACGCGACGCTGGTGGTCGGTGCCCTCGCCGGGCTCTCCTTCGCCTACGGGGCGTATCTGGTGGTGGTCGCCCATACGCCCCTGTGAGTGGGGGCCGGGACTACTCCTCGTCGTCCCCGGGCTTGTCCGCCTCGTTGACTTCCTGCTCCAGGCCGAGCTGCTCGACGAGCCACTTGTCGAACTCGATGGCGGCCCGCACCCAGCTGACCGTCGACGAGACGAAGTGCTCCAGGCTGACGCCGGTGCCGATCAGCATCTGCGCCTCGCCGATGAGCCGGACGGTGCCGTCGTCGTGCGTGTGGCTGTAGACCTTCGGCCACAGGGTGCGACGGTTCCAGTCGTCGATGGACTCCAGCAGCGCGGGCTTCTCGTCGATCTGGTGCGGCCGGTCGTAGAACGTCCGGACCGAGAAGACCTGCTGGTCACCCTCACCGCGGAACATGAAGTACGTACGGAACTGCTCCCACGGCGCGACGAGGTCTCCCTCTTCGTCGACGAGGTGCTTGAGCTCCATCTGGTCGAGGAGCTGCTTCACGAGGTCCTGATCCGGGACGACGGGGCCCGCCGGTCCGCCGGGCTGCGGCTCGGGCTGGCCCCCGAAATTCGGAATCGAGGACGGGTCGATGCTCACCGTGTATTTCCCTTCGTACGGATTACGCCATCCTCCCCCATGCGGGGCGGGGAGTGGCAACCCCTGGCGGGCCTGTCCGCCGGGGGCTGACTCGATCCGGCCGATCTCCGCCGACGGGCGGGCCGGGCGCGCCGCGCCGTGGCCGGGCGGCTACGGCGTGCGCACGAGGTCCCGGGAGGGGACCCCCGCACCGGGGCTCCCCCGCCGGGTACCCCGACGGCTGCGGGGAACTACGGAGAACTACAGGGTCTTGCCGGTCGCGCGGTCCGTCGCCGGGCCCACGATCAGGCCGTCGCCGAAGGCGTCGACGCGGACCGTGTCGCCGTCCTTGACCTCGCCCGCGAGGATCTCCTTGGCGAGCCGGTCGCCGATCGCCGTCTGGATGAGGCGGCGCAGCGGCCGGGCACCGTAGGCCGGGTCGTTGCCCTTGTCGGCGAGCCAGGCCAGCGCCGCCTCGGTGACCTCCAGGGCGAGCCTGCGGTCGGCGAGACGCCGGGCGAGCCGGTCGATCTGGAGCCGGGCGATGCGCTCCAGCTCCTCCTTGGACAGCGCCGAGAAGACGACCAGGTCGTCGAGCCGGTTCAGGAACTCCGGCTTGAAGGAGGCGCGTACGACCTCCAGGACCTGCTCCTTCTTCTCCTCCTCGGTGCTGAGCGGGTCGACCAGGAACTGGCTGCCCAGGTTCGAGGTGAGCACCAGGATGGTGTTGCGGAAGTCGACCGTGCGTCCCTGACCGTCCGTCAGGCGGCCGTCGTCCAGCACCTGGAGCAGCACGTCGAAGACCTCGGGGTGCGCCTTCTCGACCTCGTCGAGCAGGACCACGCTGTACGGGCGCCGGCGCACGGCCTCCGTCAGCTGGCCGCCCTCCTCGTACCCGACGTAGCCGGGCGGGGCGCCCACCAGGCGGGCGACGCTGTGCTTCTCGCCGTACTCGCTCATGTCGATGCGGACCATGGCCCGCTCGTCGTCGAAGAGGAAGTCGGCGAGCGCCTTGGCCAGTTCGGTCTTGCCGACGCCGGTCGGGCCGAGGAAGAGGAAGGAGCCGGTGGGCCGGTCGGGGTCGGCGATCCCGGCGCGGGTGCGGCGCACGGCGTCGGACACCGAGCGGACGGCCTCGGTCTGTCCGATGAGGCGGCGGCCCAGCTCGTCCTCCATGCGCAGGAGTTTCTGGGTCTCGCCCTCCAGGAGCCGGCCCGCGGGGATGCCGGTCCAGGCACCGACGACGTCGGCGATGTCGTCCGCGCCGACCTCCTCCTTGACCATGGTGTCGGTGCCGGCGGCCTCCTCCTCTTCCTCGGAGGCGGCCTCCAGGTCCCGCTCCAGGTCCGGGATCTCGCCGTAGAGCAGCTTCGAGGCGGTGTCGAAGTCGCCGTCGCGCTGGGCCCGTTCGGCCTGGCCGCGCAGCTCGTCGAGCTTCTCCTTCAGTTCACCGACGCGGTTGAGGGACTGCTTCTCCTTCTCCCAGCGGGCGGTGAGGCCGCGCAGCTCCTCCTCGCGGTCGGCGAGGTCGCGGCGCAGCTTCTCCAGGCGCTCCCGGCTCGCGGCGTCGGTCTCCTTGCCGATCGCCAGCTCCTCCATCTTCAACCGGTCGACGGAGCGCTGGAGTTCGTCGATCTCGACCGGGGACGAGTCGATCTCCATGCGCAGCCGGGACGCGGCCTCGTCGACCAGGTCGATGGCCTTGTCGGGCAGGAAGCGGGAGGTGATGTACCGGTCGGACAGGGCCGCGGCGGCCACCAGGGCGCTGTCGGCGATCTGCACCTTGTGGTGCGCCTCGTAGCGGCCCTTGAGCCCGCGCAGGATCGCGATGGTGTCCTCGACGGTCGGCTCGGCGACCAGCACCTGCTGGAAGCGCCGCTCCAGGGCGGGGTCCTTCTCGATCCGCTCGCGGTACTCGTCGAGCGTCGTCGCGCCGACCATCCGCAGTTCGCCGCGCGCGAGCATGGGCTTCAGCATGTTGCCCGCGTCCATGGCGGAGTCGCCGCCGGCGCCCGCGCCGACGACGGTGTGCAGCTCGTCGATGAAGGTGATGATCTGGCCGTCGGAGTCCTTGATCTCGGCCAGGACGGTCTTCAGGCGCTCCTCGAACTCGCCGCGGTACTTCGCGCCGGCGACCATGGCGCCGAGGTCGAGCGCGACGAGCCGCTTGTTCTTGAGGGACTCGGGCACGTCGCCCTTGACGATCCGCTGGGCGAGGCCCTCCACGACGGCGGTCTTGCCGACGCCGGGCTCGCCGATGAGGACGGGGTTGTTCTTGGTGCGCCGGGACAGCACCTGGACCACCCGGCGGATCTCCTGGTCCCGCCCGATGACGGGGTCGAGCTTGCCCTCCCGCGCGGCGGCGGTGAAGTCGGTACCGAACTTCTCGAGTGCCTTGTACTGGCCCTCGGGATCCGCAGTCGTCACCCTGCGCCCTCCCCTGGTCTTCTGGAACGCGTCCAGCAGCTTCTTCGCACCGGCCCCCTGTGAGGACAGTACGTCCGCGGTGCGGCCGCCCTTCGCGGCGATGCCGATGAGCAGGTGCTCGGTGGACAGGTACTCGTCGTCGAGCTCCTTGGCCCGCTCCGTGGCGTCGGCGATCACGGCGAGCAGCTCGCGGCTGGGCTGCGGGGGCGCGACGGTGGAGCCGGTCACGCGGGGCAGCGCGGCCAGGACCTGCTCCGTGCCGGTGCGCACGGCGGCCTGGTCGGCCTCGACGGCGGCGAGCAGGTCGGTGATGTTCTCGTTGTCCTGCCCCGCCAGCAGAGCGAGCAGCAGGTGGGCGGGGGTGAGGTCCGGGTGCCCCTCGGACACGGCCCGGCTGCTGGCCGCGTTGATCGCGTCCCGGCTCCTGTTGGTCAGCTCGGCGTCCACGGTCGCTGTCTCCTCCTTGCGTCAGTCGTACTCAGCCTGACTCCAGCAACGTACACAAAGTTGAGTCTATTCCACTCAAGGAGTGAGGCGGGACGAGAAACGGTTAAGTTCCCGCCATGGCCGCATACCCCGTGGATCCACGCGATCCCGACCCCGCATACCTCAGCTTCTGGCGCGAGCACCACCTCTGCACCCTGACCACCCCCCGCCCCGACGGCTCCCCGCACGTGGTGCCCGTCGGGGTGACCTACGCGCCGGAGGAGGGGCTGGCCCGGGTGATCACCAACGGGTCCAGCACGAAGGTGGCCAACATCCTGGCCGCGGGGCCCGGCGGTGCCCGGGTGGCGGTGTGCCAGGTGGACCGGCGGCGGTGGGCGACCCTCGAAGGGCTCGCGGTCGTGAGCCGGGAGCCGGAGCGGGTCGCGGAGGCGGAGCGGCGCTACGCGGAGCGGTACGGCCGGGTGCCCTCGCCCAACCCCGCCCGGGTGGTCATCGAGATCCGGCTGACCTCGGCGATGGGCCGCGGCTGACCGCCGGGAGCGCACGTGGGGTCGCCCGGCCTCTCCGGGACCGGGGCGTACCGGGATGTTCCGCCGCAAACTGCAGCGGCGTCACCGTGTTCAGGTCACGGTGACGCCGCTGCGGGGGGGAAGTACCTGCGCGATCTACAACGACGGGGGAATCGCGTCAGGCACTGCGGGGGGTGGCTGAGATGGTCCGTACGTCCGGGGCTTCCGGCTCGACCAGCTGATGGTCACGCTGGTCCAGGTTCACGAAGATCATGCCGTACCGGATGGCGCACCGTACCGGCTGCGGCGCCCCCCGAGGCCGCCGCAGACACCGGTACGCCCGGACGTCGTCGTCGTCGTCCCGGGTGACGACCACCGGCTCCCCGAAGACCGTCACCATCAACGAGTCACCGCTGTGGGGGATGGCGGTGGCCAGGTCGATGAAGTGCCAGCCGGACCGGTAGGCGGTCGCCATCTCCCGGCGGAAGGAGCGGTCGTCGGGCGGGATGGTCATGCCGCCACGTCCTTGGGGGAACCGACGCTCCACGAGAGGTCGCCCTGCACGCGGCTCCAGGAGAGGTCCGGCGGGGCGATGCTCCAGGAGAGGTCGCCGGGCACGGCGTCGGTCGTGCTGGACACGTGTGCATCGGCAGGCTCACTGCTCCAGGAGAGGTCCAGGGCGCTTGCGGCACTGAAGACCATCCCAGCGGAGAAGGCGACAGCGAGCACCGAGCGAACCATTCTCTTGCACATAGTCGGCTTCGTCCTCACTTCCTTGGATAACTCTCCCCCGCCGTCCTCCAAGACGATGGCTCATTCAGTCAGGCAAACACCACAGGGTCGATGCATCATGTTCCTGCACGTTCAGGACCCTGGGGGGTGGAGCTTTGCCTACAAAGAACTCACATCGGACACATCCTCATGCCGAGACTGAACTGTGCGACGAAGGCAGGCGTCTTTACGCCTCCGCGCTGCGCTCCGGGCGCATCGCCCGCAAGGAGGTCGGACCCGCTCCCTGCCTGATGGAGTTCGCGCTGCTGCACCCCGACCCGGACGACCCCCTGTGGCTCCGGCCGGTGCCGCCGGCGGCCGCGCTCGCGCAGCGCCTGCACCCGATAGAGCGGGAGATCCAGGAGCGTAGAAGCCTGGCTGTGGAGTTGACCGACTCCTTCGAGCCATTCATGGCCATCACCGCCCAGGATCCGCCGACCACGCACGCCATCACGGTGCTGGAAGGCATCAACCGGATCAACTCCGCGATCGAACTGGCGATGACGGAGTGCCACTCGGAGATCCTGACCGTCCAGCCGGGCGGCGGGCGCAGCGAACACTCTCTCATCGAGGCCCTGGAGCGCGGGCGCGCGGTCATCGCCCGCGGCATCACCATGCGCACGCTCTACCAGCACACCGCGCGGCACAGCCAGGGCACGCTGGCCTACGCGGAGCACATGACCAAGGGCAACGTCGAGATCCGGACCCTCGAAGAGCTCATCGAGCGGTTGATGATCTTCGACCGCACGGTGGCCTTCATCCCGGCGCGCGGCGACGGCCAGATGGCCCTCGAACTGCGCCACCCCGGCCTCGTGGAGTACCTGGCGAAGGTGTTCGAGCAGCTCTGGGCCCGCGGGGTCCCGCTGCTCGAAGAGGCTCCCTACGCGCCTCCCACGGACGGCATCACCGGCGTCCAGCGCTCCATCGCCAAACTGCTCGTGGAGGGCCACGTCGACGAGGCGATCGCCCGGCGCCTGGGCATGAACGTGCGCACCTGCCGCGCCCACATCGCCAAGCTCGCCGCCGCGCTCGGCAGCGGCAGCCGCGCCCAACTCGGGTTCCTGATAGCGCAGTCCGGCATCCTCGACCCCGAACACTGACGGCGCGGGACCGGCCCGCCGGCCGGCCGCGCCGCCGACGACCCGGAGCCGTACCGCCGTCCCGTCCCCGCGCGAGGGGCCCGGGGGCGCCCTCAGCGGCTCGTGGGCGCGTCCTGGCCCGGGACGCTGACCGGCAGCAGTTCGGCGGCGTCCGAGGCTCTGGGCGGCCCGTCCAGGCCCGCCTGGGCGATCCGCACTCCCAGCTGCGTACGGCTGGCCGCGCCCAGCGTCTCGGAGAGCCGGGCGATGTGCGCGCGGCAGGTGCGGACGCTGATCCCGAGCCGCTCGGCCACCACGGCGTCCTGGTGGCCCTCCGCGAGCAGCGCCGCGATCGACCGCTCCCGGTGCGTGATCCCCTCGATGCCCGTCGAGGGCAGCGGCGCGGCGAGCGGGATGCCCAGCCGCCACAGCCGCTCGAAGACCGTGACCAGGTAGTCCACCAGCGCCGGGTGGCGCAGCTCCAGGGCGATCGTGCGGTCCGTGTTGGCGGGGATGAACGCCACCTTGCGGTCGAAGACGATCAGCCGCTCCACGACCTCGTCGAGCGTACGGGCCTCGGCGGCCTCCCCCATCAGCTCCATGTACGTGTGCAGGCCCTGGCCGTGCCGCGCCACATGGGTGTACAGGTCGCGCATCCGGACCCCGCGCCTGCGCAGTCCCAGCGCCCGGTGCAGCCCCTCCGACAGCTCGTCCTCGCGGCGGATGCCGCCCGGCTGCACCGTCAGCACCTCGGTACGACACGCCTCGGTCGCCTCGTCCATCGCGGCCCGGATCCGGGGCAGCCCGTCGAGCACGCGGATCGCGGCGCCCTCGGCCGGCGCCCGGACGCGCCCGCCGAGCCCCGCGTACCACTCGAAGGCGGCCACCGCGTCGCCCACCCGCGTCTGGCTGGCGGTGATCTCCTCGTACACGCCGCGCAGCAGCCGGGTCATGACCTCCTGCGGAGAGGTCGGCACGAGCCAGCCCATGTCGTCGGGATCCGGGTGCAGGAGCGCCAGTTCGAGCAGGCAGGGCACCGCGTCGGCGTCCGAGCGCAGCACCCGGCCACGCCGTACGGCGCGGGAATACACGCGGTCCCCGGCCTCGCACAGCCGGTCAGCACCGTGCGGATGCGTGTCCGTCCCGAGCCCCGCCATCTCCCACCCCTGGCTCCAAACTCCTGGCTCCAGCGTCTTGCGCGATGCAACGCCTCGGCGTCTTCCGCAGCGACACTATGCGCGGCCCGGTCCGCCATCGCAACACGCCTCCTTCCCGCGCCCGCCCCCGATCGCCCCGACAAGCCAGGACATGTCCCCACCTCCGCAACGGCCGCTTGCAACAAGCTGTCGGTGCGGGGTTCGTACGCGACCGCGGGCACACATCGCGTCTCCGGCTTGGCGGAAGAGGCGAACGGGCCCGGCGGAAGCGGCGTATGTCCCGGTGTCCGAGGTCTCACGTGCGCGGGGAGGAATACGGAGGCGGCTCGCGACTGGCCGGAATGCTGCTGTCGGAGCGGTCGCCGGACGGGGCGGACCCGGGGAGGCGGGCACGCGACGCCCGGGGAACGGGGGCACACGTCAGCCGCCGTGAACGCGGGACCGCCCGCGCGCGGTGTCCGCGAGCGGGCGGTACGGGCGGGCGGGCGGTCGTCGCCGGGGGGCCGCGACCTCTGCGACCCCGCTTCGGAGGGCTAGTTGAGGCCGATGGCCGCGCAGTCCGCCTTGAACTTCGCGGTGCAGATCTGCTTCACGGTGTAGAAGCCCTCCTGCACGACGGTCTCGTCGATGTTCTTCTTGGTCAGCGCGACCACGGGGACGAGCTGCGCCGGGATGTTCTTCTTCGTGGGGCTGCTGACCTTGTCGCGGGTGAGGGCGTCGAACTCGATCGAGCGGCCCTGGACCTTCGCCACCGCCATCTGCGCGGCGGCGTTGGCCTCCTGCGCGTACGACTTGTAGACGCTCATGAACTGGTCGCCCGACACGATGCGCTGCACGGCGTCCAGTTCGGCGTCCTGGCCGGTGACCGGCGGGAGCTTGGTGGCGCCGGTCTCCTTGAGGGCGGAGATGATCGCGCCCGCCATGCCGTCGTTGGCGGAGTAGACGCCGGCGATGTTGTCCAGGCCGATGGCCGTGATCGCCTTCTCCATGTTGACCTTGGCGTTCTCCGGCTTCCAGTCCTTGGTGTCGAAGCGCTCGGCGATGTCCACCTTGCCCTGGAGCTCGGAGAGGGCGCCCGCCTTGAACTGCGCGGCGTTCGGGTCGGTTTCCGAGCCGTTCATCATGACGATCTTGCGGTTGTCCGAGCCGGGGCCGAGCGCCTCCACGAGGGCCCTGCCCTGCACCTGCCCGACGAGTTCGTTGTCGAACGAGATGTACGCGTCGATCGGCCCCTGTGCCAGGCGGTCGTACGCGATGACGGGGATGCCCGCCTCCTTGGCCTTGCGCACGGCGCCCGCGATGGTCTTGGCGTCGACCGCGTCCAGCAGGACGACGTCCACCTTGTCGGCCACCATCTGTTCGAGCTGCGCGCTCTGCCGCGCCGCGTCCTGCTCGGCGTTGGCGTACTCGACGCGCCCCTTGTCATTGGTGAGGTCGGCGACCTTCTTCTCGATGATGGGGTAGTCGAACTTCTCGTACCGGGAGTTCTCCTTCTCCGGAAGGAGCAGGCCGACCGTGATGTCGTCGCCCTTCTTGGGGCTCGCGGAACTGCCGTCGCCCCCGATGCCGTCGACCACGCCACAGGCGGCGAGCGGGGCAGCCATGGCAAATGCGCCCAAGGCTATGGCAGTACGACGCATACGGAATCGGGTGTTCACTTCATGTGCCTTCCGGACGAGGGCGCAGCTTTGCGACCAGGTGGCTGAAAGCCAACGCGCCGATCACCGCAGCGTCAAGGAGTAACCACTTAACGAGATGGCAACGGACTTCCGTGTTCGGCTTGTGAAAGTACCAACTCGCCGGACGTGCGCGAACGTTGCACCCTCTCCACCTCGTGGAATGTTCGTGCGACCCCGGCGGCGGCCCCATCTGTCACGGACGGTAGTCACTTGCGTACAACGCCTCCCCGTGCGAGCCTGGTCCCTCACCCCTGTTATCGAACACCTGTTCCCGTAGCGGGTGGAGGGAGGCCGTCGGTGAGCGGCGCACGGGCGACGGGGAGCGCGGTGTGGATCGGCTCGCTCATCCGCCGCTTCCCCGATCTCGTCGAGGCACTGGCCCACGGGGCCCGGCAGGAACTCGGGGACGGCCCCGTGGGCGCCCCGGACGGCGGACCCGCCCACCCGGTGCGGCTGCACCTCGCGGACGCCGTGCGCGACATCACGGACGGCGTGGCCGAGCTGGAGGAGGCGGTCCGCGAGCGGCTCGGGCTGCGGCCCGTCGCACCCGCGCCGGTGCCCGTGCGGCTGCGCCGCGTCGCGGGGCTCCTGGAACGCATCGGCGGCGACCCGCTGCTCGCCGCGCACGTCGGGGAGGAGGCCCGGCGGATGGCGGCGCGCTGCGCCCGGGCGCTGGGCGACCCCGAGCCGTCGGTACGGCTGCCGGGCCGCTGCCCGCGCTGCGGAGCGGCGTCCCTGCGGGCGTTCCCCGAGCCGGCCGAGGTGCGGTGCGCCGACCCCGCCTGCGCCGCCCCGCCGGACGACGGCGGGGACGGTGAACTCCCCCCGGCCACCGAGGGGTCCGTGGACGCGTGAAGGGGCCGGGAGGTCTCCCTCCCGGCCCCTTCACGTGTGAGCGACGCCCGCGACGGCTACTCGGACGACCGCTTCGGCCGCCAGACCACCAGCGCGCTCGTCTGCTGGACGTCCTGGTACGGCACCAGGTCCCGGCGGTACGAGGCGTGGACGGCGGCCTCGCGCTGCTGCATCGCGGCCGCGGCTCCGTCGAGGGCCGCCTCCATCTCCGCGACCCGGGACTGGAGCGCGGCGACCTGGTTCTCCAGCTCGATGATGCGCTTGATGCCCGCGAGGTTGATGCCCTCGTCCTGCGACAACTGCTGCACCGTACGCAGCAGTTCGATGTCGCGGGCCGAGTAGCGCCGGCCCCGCCCGGCCGTGCGGTCCGGGGAGACCAGGCCGAGGCGGTCGTACTGACGCAGGGTCTGCGGGTGCAGACCGGAGAGCTGGGCCGCCACCGAGATGACGTAGACCGGCGTCTCCTCGGTCAGTTCGTACGGGTTGCGTCGACGGCCGATTCCGTCCATGGCGTCCTCATGCTCCCTTCGCGGCCTGGAACAGCTCCGCCCGCGGATCCTCCTCCGCGGTCGCCTCGCGATACGCCTCCAGCGCGTCGCGAGCCTTGCCCGAGAGGTCCGCGGGGACGGCGACCTCGACGGTGACCAGCAGGTCGCCGCGCGTGCCGTCCTTGCGGACCGCGCCCTTGCCCCGGGCGCGCATGGTGCGTCCGTTGGGCGTGCCGGGCGGCAGCTTCAGCGTGACCGGCGGCCCGCCCAGCGTGGGCACGCGCACCTCGCCCCCGAGCGCCGCCTCCGGGTAGGTGACGGGCACGGTGACGGTGAGGTTGTCGCCCTTGCGGCCGAAGACCGGGTGGGCGGCGACGTGCACGACGACGTAGAGGTCGCCGGCGGGACCGCCGCGCTCGCCCGGCGCTCCCTTGCCGCGCAGCCGGATCCGCTGGCCGTCGCTGACGCCGGCCGGGATGCGGACCTGCATCGTGCGCGAGGACTTGGCCCGGCCGCTGCCCCGGCAGACCTCGCAGGGGTTCTCCGCGATCAGGCCGCGGCCCTTGCAGTCGGGGCACGGGTCGGTCAGCGAGAAACCGCCGCCCGATCCGCGGGCCACCTGGCCGGTGCCGACGCACGTCGGGCACACGCGCGGTGTGCCGTTCGCGTCGCCGGTGCCCGAACAGGCCTTGCAGGGCGACTGGGAGGACATGCGCAGCGGCACCGTCGCGCCGTCCACCGCCTCCGTGAAGCTCAGCGTGACCTCGGACTCGACGTCCTGGCCCCGCCGGGGTTGCGTCCGGGCGCCGGTGCCCGCGCCGCCGCGGTTGAACAGCCCGCCGAAGACGTCGCCGATGCCTCCGCCGAAACCGCCCGCCGCGGTGCCGCCCTGGGCGCCGCCCCCGAAGAGGTCGCCCAGGTCGAAGTTGAAGGAGCCGCCGCCGGCACCGGGACCGGGCCGGAAGCCGCCGTTGCCGAAGAGGGCGCGGGCCTCGTCGTACTCCTTGCGCTTCTTGGGGTCACCGAGGACGTCGTTCGCCTCGGAGATCTCCTTGAAGCGCTCCTCCGCCTTGGCGTTGCCCTTGTTGGCGTCCGGGTGGAACTCGCGGGCGAGCTTCCGGTACGCCTTCTTGATCTCGGCCTCGGTGGCGTCCTTGGGGACGCCGAGGACCTTGTAGTAGTCCTTCTCGATGAAGTCCTTGGTGCTCATCCTCGACGTCCCTCCTCCCTCGTGCGTACGTCAGCCCTCGTCCGGGCCACCGCTCTCCTTGTCGTCCGCCGCCTCGGCGGTCTCGGCGGAGTCCGCCTTGACGGTCTGCGCCCCGGGCTGGGGCTCGGCGACGGCCACCCGCGCGGGGCGGATGGTGCGCTCGCCGATGCGATACCCAGGCTGCAGAATCGCCACGCACGTCGTCTCGGTGACGTCCGGCGCGTAACTGTGCATCAGGGCCTCGTGGATCGTCGGGTCGAAGGGCTCGCCCTCCTTGCCGAACTGCTGCAGGCCCATCTTCGCCGCGACGGTCTCCAGCGACTCGGCCACCGACTTGAAGCCGCCGACCAGTTCGCCGTGCTCCCGCGCGCGGCCGATGTCGTCGAGTACGGGCAGGAGCTCGGTCAGGAGGTTCGCCACGGCGATCTCCTTGACCGCGATCCGGTCGCGCTCGACCCGGCGGCGGTAGTTCTGGAACTCGGCCTGGAGCCGCTGGAGGTCCCCCGTGCGCTCGGTGAGCGCGCTGCGGGCCTGGTCCAGCTGGGCCGTCAGACCGGCCAACTGTGCTGCTGCGTCCCCGTCCGGGGCCGCCGCCGCCTCCTCCTCCGAGGAGGGGGTGGCGGCCTGCGGCTCGGCGTCGTCAGAGGTGGCGCCGGAGGGGACGTCGGGCTTCTCTTCGAAGCCCGGGGTCTCCTCCGTCACGCGGCACCGTCCTTGCGGTCCTCGTCGACGATCTCGGCGTCGACGACGTCGTCGTCAGCGGCCTTCGGCTGCTCGGCTCCGGCACCCTCGGCGCCACCGGCCGCCTGCGCGGCGTTGGCGTCGGCGTACATCGCCTGGCCCAGCTTCTGGGAGACGGCGGCGACCTTCTCGGTGGCCGTGCGGATCTCGGCGGTGTCCTCGCCCTTGAGCGCGGCCTTCAGCTCCTCGATACCGGCCTCGACCTCGGTCTTGACCTCGCCCGGGACCTTGTCCTCGTTGTCCTTGAGGAACTTCTCGGTCTGGTAGACGAGCTGCTCGCCCTGGTTGCGGGTCTCGGCGGCCTCGCGGCGGGCGTGGTCCTCCTCCGCGTACTTCTCGGCCTCCTGGCGCATCCGGTCGACCTCGTCCTTCGGCAGCGAGGAGCCGCCGGTGACGGTCATCTTCTGCTCCTTGCCCGTGCCCAGGTCCTTCGCGGTCACGTGCATGATGCCGTTGGCGTCGATGTCGAAGGCGACCTCGATCTGCGGGACGCCGCGGGGCGCCGGCGGCAGACCGGTCAGCTCGAACATCCCGAGCTTCTTGTTGTACGCCGCGATCTCGCGCTCGCCCTGGTAGACCTGGATCTGCACGGACGGCTGGTTGTCCTCGGCGGTGGTGAAGATCTCGGACCGCTTGGTCGGGATCGTCGTGTTCCGCTCGATGAGCTTGGTCATGATGCCGCCCTTGGTCTCGATACCGAGGGACAGCGGGGTCACGTCGAGGAGCAGGACGTCCTTGACCTCACCCTTGAGCACACCGGCCTGGAGGGCGGCGCCGATGGCGACGACCTCGTCCGGGTTGACGCCCTTGTTGGCGTCCTTGCCGCCGGTCAGCTCGCGCACGAGCTCCGCGACGGCCGGCATACGGGTGGAGCCGCCGACGAGGACGACGTGGTCGATCTCGGACAGCTGGATGCCGGCGTCCTTGATGACGTTGTGGAACGGGGTCTTGCAGCGCTCCAGCAGGTCGGCCGTCAGCTGCTGGAACTGAGCCCGGGTGAGCTTCTCGTCCAGGTGCAGCGGGCCCTCGGCGGAGGCGGTGATGTAGGGCAGGTTGATCGAGGTCTCGGTGGACGAGGACAGCTCGATCTTGGCCTTCTCGGCGGCCTCGCGGAGGCGCTGGAGGGCCATCTTGTCCTTGGCCAGGTCCACGCCGTGGCCGGACTTGAACTGCTGGACCAGGTAGTCGACGACGCGCTGGTCCCAGTCGTCACCACCGAGGTGGTTGTCACCGTTGGTGGCCTTCACCTCGACGACGCCGTCGCCGATCTCCAGCAGGGACACGTCGAAGGTGCCGCCGCCGAGGTCGAAGACGAGGATCGTCTGGTCGTCCTTGTCGAGGCCGTACGCCAGGGCTGCGGCGGTCGGCTCGTTCACGATGCGCAGGACGTTCAGGCCAGCGATCTCGCCGGCCTCCTTCGTCGCCTGGCGCTCGGAGTCGTTGAAGTACGCCGGGACGGTGATGACCGCGTCCGTGACCTTCTCGCCCAGGTAGGCCTCGGCGTCCCGCTTCAGCTTCTGCAGGATGAAGGCGCTCATCTGCTGCGGGTTGAAGTCCTTGCCGTCCAGGTTGATCTTCCAGTCAGTGCCCATGTGGCGCTTGACCGAACGGACCGTCCTGTCGACGTTCGTGACCGCCTGGCGCTTGGCGACCTCGCCGACGAGCACCTCACCGTTCTTGGCGAAGGCGACGACGGACGGCGTGGTCCTGGCGCCCTCGGCGTTGGTGATGACGGTGGGCTCGCCGCCCTCCAGAACGCTGACGACGGAGTTAGTCGTGCCCAGGTCGATGCCGACCGCACGTGCCATGACAATTCCTCCAGCTGACTTGAGTGGAACGGACTCAAGTGTGCATCACACCCGGCGCGTGGTCAACAGAGCTGAGTCGAGCGGGCTCAACTCTTATCCCTTCCTTACGCGCAAGGAAGCGCTGACCTGGGGAATCGGGGCACCCGTCGACCTGCGGGCCGGGTGAATCCGACACCGGGTCCCCCCGGAGCGCGCGCCCACGCGGACCACGAATGCCGTGAATGACGGAATATGGTGTGAATGGCAGCATCCGGTTCCGCCCCGCGGGCCGCCACCCGGCGACCTCCGGGACGGCGCGGCGCGTGAGGCAAGCCTCAGCGACACAGATCACCGCCCGCCCGGCTACAGTGCGGCGCCAGAAATGGGTAGTCTCAGACGGACTGCATAAGTTACCGCTTAGTAATCGCTCTCGAAGCACCACCGCGCAGGCCCGAGGAGCCCTTCATGCAACTCGCCGCGATCATTGTGTCGCTGGTACTCGCCGTCGTCGGCGCGGCGCTGTTCGGCCGAGCCATCGCACAGATCTACCGGTTCGTGCGGCTCGGCCAGGACATCCCCGCGGGCATCCGCACCGACGACTGGGCAGCGCGTACCGTCACGGTCGTCAGGGAGTTCCTCGGCCACACCCGGATGAACCGCTGGGGCGTGGTGGGCGTCGCCCACTGGTTCGTCGCCGTCGGCTTCTTCTCGCTCGTACTGACTCTCGTCAACGCCTTCGGCCAGCTCTTCGAGGCCGACTGGGTGCTGCCGGTCCTCGGGCACTGGCTGCCCTGGGAGATGTTCGTCGAGTTCATCGGCACGATGACGACGCTCGGCATCCTCACGCTCATCGTGATCCGCCAGCTGTCGCTGCCCACCCGCCCGGGCCGCAAGTCCCGGTTCGCGGGCTCGAACTTCGGCCAGGCGTACTTCGTCGAGGCCGTCATCCTCATCATCGGCCTCGCGATCATGACGCTGCGCGGCCTGGAGGGCGCCCTCACCGGCGTGGACCACTACGAGGCCGCCTACTTCGCCTCGTACCCCCTGGTCAAGGCCTTCAGCGGGCTGAGCCTCGGCACCCTGCAGAACCTCGTCTACCTGACCGCGATGATCAAGATCTCGACGTCCTTCATCTGGATGATCACGGTCTCGCTGAAGACGGACATGGGCATCGCCTGGCACCGCTTCCTGGCCTTCCCCAACATCTGGTTCAAGCGCGACGCCAAGGGCGGGACCTCGCTCGGCGGACTCCTGCCGATGACGTCCGGCGGCAAGGCCATCGACTTCACCGACCCCGGTGACGACGACGTCTTCGGCGTCTCCCAGGTGGAGCAGTTCTCCTGGAAGGGCCTCCTCGACTTCTCGACCTGCACCGAGTGCGGCCGCTGTCAGTCGCAGTGCCCCGCCTGGAACACCGGCAAGCCGCTCTCCCCCAAGCTCCTCATCATGTCCCTGCGCGACCACGCGCACGCCAAGGCGCCGTACCTGCTGGCCGGCGGCGGCAAGGACATGGAGGGCAACGAGAAGGCGTCGGCCGAGGCCCTGAAGGACGTGCCCGCCGCCGCCCTCGCGGAGGCCGAGCGCCCGCTGATCGGCACGCTGGAGGAGAACGGCGTCATCGACCCGGACGTCCTCTGGTCCTGCACCACCTGCGGCGCCTGCGTCGAGCAGTGCCCGGTCGACATCGAGCACGTCGACCACATCGTCGACATGCGCCGCTACCAGGTGATGATCGAGAGCGCGTTCCCGTCCGAGGCGGGCACGATGCTCAAGAACCTGGAGAAGAAGGGCAACCCCTGGGGGCTGGCCAAGAAGCAGCGCCTGGAGTGGACGAAGGAGGTCGACTTCGAGATCCCGGTCGTCGGCCGCGACATCGAGGACCTGACCGAGGTCGAGTACCTCTACTGGGTCGGCTGCGCCGGTGCCCTGGAGGACCGCGCCAAGAAGACCACCAAGGCCTTCGCGGAGCTGCTGCACATGGCGGGCGTCAAGTTCGCGATCATGGGCGGCGACGAGAAGTGCACCGGCGACTCCGCCCGCCGTCTCGGCAACGAGCCCCTGTTCCAGGAGCTCGGCATGGAGAACGTCATGGCGCTGAACATGGCGTTCGGCGAGGAGACGGACGACGAGGGCAAGGTCCTCCCCGAGTCCGCGAAGCCGAAGTCCGCGAAGAAGATCGTCGCGACCTGCCCGCACTGCCTCAACACCCTCGGCAACGAGTACCCGCAGCTCGGCGGCGACTACGAGGTCATCCACCACACCCAGCTGCTCCAGCACCTCATCGACGAGGGCAAGCTGCTGCCGGTCACCCCGGTGGACGGCCTGATCACCTACCACGACCCCTGCTACCTGGGCCGGCACAACAAGATCTACACGCCGCCGCGCGAGATCATGTCCGCCGTCCCGGGCCTGCGCCAGCAGGAGATGCACCGCCACAAGGAGCGCGGCTTCTGCTGCGGCGCCGGCGGCGCGCGGATGTGGATGGAGGAGCGGATCGGCAAGCGCATCAACAACGAGCGCGTCGACGAGGCCCTCTCCCTCAACCCGGACATCGTCTCCACCGCCTGCCCGTTCTGCCTCGTCATGCTGACCGACTCGGTCAACGGCAAGAAGAACGACGGCAAGGCCAAGGAGTCCGTCCAGGTCGTGGACGTCGCCCAGCTGCTCCTGGACTCGGTCAAGACCCCGGCCGACCCCACGGGCCCGGCCGAGGCCGAGAGCACCCCGGAGCCCGAACCCGCCAAGTGAGGTCCGCCGCCCCCGGGCGGCGGTCCCGCCGGCCCCGCGCCGGCCCGGCTCCCTGACGAGAACACCCCATGTCCCCGCTCCGAGCAGGGGACATGGGGTGTCCTCGTCCCCGGGCCCGGCAGGGGCCATGATGGGCGGGTCGTGGCGCGAGGAGCGCCGCCGGACGAGCCTGGAGCCGCCTCGATGTCCCTGCGTGCCGTGCTGGCCTCGGTCCTGGTGTGCGCCGCCCTCACCGGCTGCGGCGCCGACGAGCCCTCGTCCGACCGCCCCGCGCACGGGCGCCCCCCGGCCGGGAAGCCCGCCGCCCACCCCCGTCCCGGCGACTTCAACGGCGACGGCTACGACGACTACGTCACCGTCGTGCGGGCGAAGTCCGCGGGCGAGAAGGAGTCGCCGAGCCTGGTCGTCGTCTACGGCTCACGGAAGGGGCTCGACCCCGCCTGGACGAGCCGCGCCCGGGCGGCCGAGGGCGAGGAGCTCATGTCGGTGCCGCTGCGCGCCGACCTCGACGGGGACGGCTTCACCGACCTGGTGGGCAGCCGCGGCGCGGAGCTGTCCGGCGCGCGGGCGTTCGCGATGTTCGGCGGCCCGCGCGGCCTCGGCCCCGCCCGCGCCCTCGACCTGCCCGAGGGCTTCCGCCCGCTGGCCGCCGCCGACTTCGACGGCGACGGGTCCGTGGACCTGCTCGACGGCGGCCGGGGCGGCACCGGGGACACCGGTTCCCGGGAGCCCGGCACCGGCGGGAGCCTGCGGTACGGGCCCTTCGACCGCGCCGGCACACCCCGGCGCACGGCGGACCTCGACGTGAACCAGCAGGGCTACAGCACGCCTCAGGCCGCCGCGACCGGCGACTTCGACGGCGACGGCCGCGCGGAGGCCGTCCTCACCTACTCCTACGACGCCGAGCAGGACGACTCCGCGCCCGCCGGACTGCACTCCGTCGGCTTCTACGAGGGCGGCGAGCGGGGCCTCGTCCGCGACACCCGCCCGGAGGAGCGCCTCGGCCGCGCCCTGTCCACCTCCGACGGCCCGCGCACCCCGGGTGTCGGCGACGCGGACGGCGACGGCACCGACGACCTGCTGCTGCCGACCCTGCTGACCGTCTCGCCCGCCGAGATGCCGGCGACCGGCGGCGCGGTGACGATCCTGTACGGCGCCCGGTCGGGCCTCGGCACGGGACGCCCCGAGACCGTGATCGGCGACCGCACCGGTGACCGGCGGCGCGTCGACTTCGGCTCGTCACCGGCCGTGGGCGACGTCGACGGTGACGGCCGGCCCGACCTCGTGGTGAACACCCCCGACTTCCGGCGGCACGACGGCAGGATCACGCTCCTGCCGGGCGGCACGGAGGGGGTGCCGTCCACCGCCGGGGAACAGTCGGTGGACGCCGCGACCGAAGGGCTGCCCGGTACCCCCAACCCGCACTACTGGAACGCCTTCGGACACCAGCCGCCCCTGCTGGACGTCGACGGCGACGGCCACGCCGACGCGGTGGTCTTCGGGCCCCTGTACGAGAAGCGCGCGGGCGCGTTCCTGGTCCTGCACGGCTCGGACGCCGGGTTCGACCCGAAGCGGGCGCGGATGTTCACCCCCGCGGACATGGGCCTGCGGGTGCGGACCACCGGCTGAACCCGGGGGGACGCGAGGCCGGTCCCCCCGGCGAGCCGGTGGGCCCCCGCCAGGGGCGCCGCCCTCCGCGGCACGACGCCGGGCCTGCCGCACCCCGGGAGCCCGGTCACCGAGCCTGCCCGTGCCCGGCCGCGCGGTAACCGGGCGGGCCGCACCACCGGCCGCGCGGTGACCGGGAGTGCCGCCTTCGCCGTGCCCCCCGCAGTGCCTTCGGCCGGGGCGCCCCGCCCCGACCCCGCGACCGAGGAGGCTCCGGACCCCGGCCAGGGCCTCCGGCCGGGGTCCCTCCAAATCCGCCCCCGCCGCGGAGTTCACCCGGTGGACACTCCCGCACAACCCTTCGTCCATCTCGTGAGTCACACCGAGGACACCCGTATGCCCCTGTCCCGGGAGTGGCCCATGCGTGCAGAGAAGCCGGCCGTCGCGGCGGCGTGGCGGCCGCCGCCCCCCGCGGGTCCCCCGGACCCCGCCGACGACGTCGGCACCGTCACCCCCGGCCCCGGCCCCGCACCGCGCTGACCTCCGGTACGGACGCCCCCGCGTCCCCCGTCACCGACCGCTCCCGACGGCCGAGTCCCCCGGCTCCCGTCCGGCGTCCTCCCCCGGGCCGCCGCCCCCCGCCCCTCCCCGCAGCAGAAGCAGGAGTCCCTCCGTGACCCGCAGACCCCTCCCGGCCGCCGTGCTCTGCACGGCCGTCGTCCTCGCCGTCGCCGGCCTCTCCTCCCCCGCCGCCCTCGCGGCCCCCGGCGGCCTCCAGGGCGACTTCAACGGCGACGGCTACGCCGACATCGCGGTCGGCGTTTCCGGCGCCACCGTCTCCGGCCAGGCCAGGGCCGGTTACGTGAACGTCGTCTGGGGCGGACCCGAGGGCCCCGGCACCGCCGGCTCGGCCACGGTCAGCCAGGCCACCTCCGGGATACCGGGCACCCCCGAGGCCACCGACCTGTTCGGCGCGCGCGTCGCCTCGGCCGACGTGGACGCCGACGGCTTCGCCGACCTGCTCGTCGGCGCCCCCGGCGAGTCCCTCAGCGACAGCGCGTACGACGAACACGGCACGCTCACCGTCGTGTTCGGCTCCTCCTCCGGCTTCCGCAGCGGCGGAAAGGTGGCCGCCAAGGGCGCCGGGGACGCCGACCGGCTCGGCGCCCTGTTCACCGCGGGCGACTACGACCACGACGGGGACACCGACCTCGCGATCGGCACCAGCGGCGAGGAGGGCGGCGCGCTCCTGTTCCGCCCCGGCCCGCTCACCTCCCCCGCCGCGACGACGCTCCTCGACGGCTACGACTTCGCCGGCGCCGACGACCTGGCCACCGGCGACTTCGACGGCGACGGCACCGACGACATCGCGGTCACCTGGTCCGGCATGGAGCTGTACGGGACGGCCGTCTGGTCCCTCGCGGGCGGCGAACCGGCCGAGGTCTGGCGCACCGGCGACCACGCCGCCTCCCTGGCCGCCGCCGACCTGAACGGGGACGGCGCGGACGACCTGGTCCTCGGCCACCGGCGCGACAACCCCGAGGCCGACGTGCCGTCACCGTGCCCGGACGAGTCGAGCGGCGCGGTCCTCGTCCGGTTCAGCGCGGGCGGCCTGCGCGACGGCTCGGACGTCTGCCTGTCCCAGTCCTCGGCCGGGGTGCCCGGCACGGCCGAGGCGGGCGACGCCTGGGGCTCCTCGGTCGCGGCGGCCGACCTGGACGGCGACGGAGCGCCCGAACTCGTCGTCGGCGCCCCCGGCGAGGACGTCGGCTCGCTGGAGAACGCGGGCTCGGTCACCGTCCTGAAGGGCACGGGCACGGGCCCGCTCTCCGGCGGCGTCTCGTACACGCAGAACACCCAGGGCGTTCCCGGCACCGCCGAGGCCGGCGACCTGTTCGGGGCGACGGTCGCCACCGGCCGCTACGACCGGGACGGCCTCGCGGACCTCGCCGCCGGCGCCCCCGGCGAGAACTCCTCCGCCGGCGGTGTCTGGTACGTCCCGACGACCGACGCCGCGTACCCCGAGGGCGCGCGCTCCCTCACGCCGCGCGGCCTCGGCCTGTCCGGCGCGAAGGCGTACGGCACGGAACTGGGCCGCTGACCGGGGGCCGGTCCCGGCCCGCGGCACCCGGTGGGGCGCACCCGTCACGTGCGCCCCACCGGGCACAGAAGTTTTTCGAATTCACGTACAACCCTTGCCCCACTCCACGGGTCTCCTGTTCGCCGACCGCCCCGTTACGCCCAGGACAACTCCAGGCGAACGCGGGCGACGAGCACCCCATCGACTGTGGACGCCCGCCAGGCGTTCCCCGCATGCCGCAGGAGAATCCCGCATGCACAAGCACCTCCGCATCGCCCTCGCGACGGCCGCAGCGGCCACGCTGACGGGCGGTCTGCTCACCTTCACGACCACCACGGCCCTGGCCGCGGACTCGGTCCACCACCACGAGGCCGACTTCAACGGCGACGGCTACGGCGACACCGCGTTCTCCGCGGGCGACGCCACGGTCGGCGGCAAGAAGGAAGCGGGCCAGATCGTGGCCCTGTACGGCTCGGCGAGCGGCGTGACCTCGACGCAGCGCACGACGGTCAGCCAGAACACCACCGGCGTCCCGGGCTCCGCGGAGACCGGCGACCACTTCGGCTGGGTCAGCGCCTACGGCGACTTCAACGCCGACGGCTTCGACGACCTCGCCGTGTCCGCCTCGTACGAGGACGTCGACGGCGACACCGACGGCGGCACCGTCCTCGTCCTGTGGGGCTCCTCCACGGGCCTCACCGGCGGTACGACGATCGCGGACCCGGCGGTCTCCTCGCACGACCGCTGGGGCAAGACGCTCGCCGCAGGCGACTACGACGGCGACGGCAAGGACGACCTGGCGGTGGGCTCGTCCGAGAGCACCGTCCACGTCTTCAAGGGCGGCCTGACCACCTCCGGCGGCTACGGCGCCCGCGCCACCGTCAAGCCCCCGATCCAGTCGGGCGGAGTCACCGGCCCGCTCAACCTCACCGCGGGCGACGTCAACGGCGACGGGAGGACCGACCTGGTCGTCGACGGCTTCGAGGACGACAGCGACTACGGCTGGAACACCAACTACTACATCCCCGGCTCGGCCTCCGGCCTGGTCTCCTCCGGCGCGGTGGAGCTCAAGCGCGGTGTCATCACGGCCATCGGCGACGTGAACGGCGACGGCTACGGCGACATCGTGACCGGCCAGGAGTGGGACCCGTCCAACAACGAGGACCCCTCCGTGCCCGAGTCGGTGACCGGCGGCAAGGTCCACGTCATCTACGGCTCCTCGGCCGGCCCCGCCTACACGGTGGCCGTCAGCCAGAACTCCGGCTCCGTCCCCGGCTCCTCCGAGCGCGGCGACTGGTTCGGCGGCGAGCTCTCGCTCGGCGACATCAACGGCGACGGCTTCCAGGACCTGGCGGTCGCCGCCGCGGGCGAGAACCTGAACGGCGTCGTCAACACGGGCGCCGTGACCGTCCTGTACGGCTCCGCCTCCGGCATCAACACCGGTTCCGGAGCCCAGTACTTCGCCCAGTCCACGGCCGGCGTCCCCGGCTCGGACGAGAAGAACGACTACTTCGGCGCCGAGGTCAAGCTCACCGACGTCACCCACGACGGCCGCGCGGACCTGCTGGTCGCGGCGATCGGCGAGAACGACTTCAACGGCTCGGTCACCTACCTGCCCTCCGGCGGCACGAAGATCACCACCACCGGCGCGCGCTCCCTGGCGCCGTCCGCGGTCGGCGTCTCGACCGACGGATACCCGGCGTTCGGCGCCAACGCGGCCAACTGACCCACGCCCTCAGCCTGTCGGGCCCGCGCCGCTCCCGGCGCGGGCCCCTCCCCTCAGGAGCTCCCGCATGCGCCTGCGCACCACCACGGCCCTCGCCGCCCTCCTGGCCGCGGGGGCCGCCCCCGTGGCCCTCACCGCCCCGGCCTCCGCCGCCGCCGCCAAGCACTACGACGACTTCAACGGCGACGGCTACCGCGACCTCGTGTACGGCAGCGCCTACTCGGGAATCTCCGGCGCCGACGGCTGGGAGGGCGGCGCCGTCACCGTCGTGTACGGCAGCGCCTCCGGGCCGGACACCGCGCACACCCAGATCGTCCACCAGGACAGCCCCGGCGTGCCCGGCGCGGGCGAGGAGGACGACACGTTCGGCGAGAGCCTCGCCGGCGCGGACCTCGACAAGGACGGCTACGCGGACCTCGCCGTCGGCAACCCCACGGAGCACGTGGGCAGTTACCGGTACCGCGGCTCGGTCACCATCCTGTGGGGCTCGCGCTCGGGCCTGAGCGGCGGCACCAACGTGACCCCGAAGTCCGGGGCCCAGGGCCACTTCGGCAGGGACGTGGCCACCGGCGACTTCACGGGTGACGGCTCGCCGGACCTCGCGGTCGTGGGCGGCGAGGAGGCGTGGCTGTACCGGGGCGCCTTCACCCGCTCCGGCGGCACCGGCAGCGTCAGCAAGGTCGACAAGGCGGACGGCGGCTGGTCCTCCGACGGTCTGGCCGCCGGCAAGGTCGACGGCGACGGCAGGACCGACCTCGTCGTCCTCGGCGACCAGTTCCACGACGGGACGAACCACCACCGCGCCTGGTTCCTCAAGGGCACGGCGAGCGGCCTGTCCTCGGGCCCGTCCAGGACGCTCGGCAGCGCCGCCGCGGACGCCGCCGTCGGCGACTTCGACAAGGACGGCTACGGCGACGTCGCCCTGGCCCTGCCCGACGCGAGCGGCGGCAAGGGCGCGGTGACCGTCTGGAAGGGCACGTCCGCCGGACCGGGCGGCTCGGCCACGTACACCCAGGCCACCTCCGGCGTCGCGGGCACCCCCGAGGCGGACGACAACTTCGGCTACGACGTCACGGCGGGCGACACGAACGGCGACGGGTACGCGGACCTCGCGGTCGGCGTCCCCCACGAGGCCGTGGACGGCCGGGAGCACCAGGGCGGCGTGCACGTCTTCCGCGGCGGCTCGGGCGGCCTCGCCGGCGCCCGCTCCTCCTGGATCGCGCAGTCCGTCATGGGCGCCCCCGACTCGGGCACGTCCTTCGGCTACACCGTCCGCCTGCGCGACCTGGACGCGGACGGCAGGGCGGACCTCGCCGTCGGCGCGACCACGGGCGGCCTGGTCCTGCGCGGCACCGCCACGGTCCCCTCCGCGTCCGGCCCGACGGTCCTGAACGATTTCGGCGGCACCTTCACCGACTGACCCGCGCGCCCGCGAAACCGGGGGGACCCCGGCACCCGTACCACCTCGGGAGCCGGGGTCCCCGGAGGTCGCCTCCACCACGTTGGCCTACGTGCCGCGTCAAGCGCGCTCACGTACGGGAAGACCCCGAGCAGCCACGGAGACCAGGCCCGTTGCCCCCTTAGGGGATGTCACAGCTCGGCCGCAAAGCCGGGTCCATTGCCCCGGCCCCGGCACGTCACTCTGCGGGACCAGGTACGTTCGATTACGTGGCTGGATTCAGGATCGGACGCGGCCGGGACAACCGCACCCCGCAAGGGCGACCGCAACAACACCCGCGGCAGGAGCCGTACGGACAGCAGGCCCCCCAGGGCCAGGGCCCGACGTACGGCTACCCACCCGCGCCGCAGCAGCAGTACGGCGGACAGCCCTACGGCGGTCAGCCGAACGGCGGCACGTGGCCGCAGGGCGGCCAGGGCGAGCCGGAGTACTTCGGCGACGACGGCCGGCAGGGCTACCAGCAGGGCCCCGACCCGTACGCGGCCAACCAGCCGGGGCACACCCAGGCCTTTGCGATCGGCGAGGACCCGTACAACCAGGGCGAGACCTACCGCGCAGGGCAGGCACCGGCCCCGCCGGTCGGCCCCAGGCTGTACTGGAAGGACCTGCTCAAGGGAGTCGTCCTCCGCCCGAACCAGACCTTCCTCCAGATGCGCGACTACGCGATGTGGGGCCCCGCGCTCGGCGTCACGTTCCTCTACGGCCTGCTCGCCGTCTTCGGCTTCGACGGCGCCCGCGAGGACGCGATCAACGCCACGCTGTCCAACGCGGTGCCGATCGTCCTCATCACCGGCGTCGCGATCGTTCTCAGCACCTTCATCCTCGGCGTGGTCACCCACACCCTGGCCCGTCAGCTCGGGGGCGACGGCGCCTGGCAGCCGACGGTCGGCCTCTCCATGCTGATCATGTCGATCACGGACACCCCGCGTCTGCTGGTCGCCATGTTCTTCGGCGGCGACGCCTCCTTCGTCCAGCTCCTCGGCTGGGTGACCTGGCTGGCGGCCGGCGCCCTGCTCACGCTGATGGTGTCCCGCAGCCACGACCTGCCCTGGCCCAAGGCCCTGGGCGCGTCGGCGATCCAGCTGATCGCGATCCTGTCGATCGTCAAGCTCGGCACGTTCTGAGCACACCGCTCGGCACGTTCCGAGCGCACCGGCACCGAGCCGGCGACCCGGGCCCGTCCGCGGCGGTTCAGTCCGCCGGGGCGGGCTCGATGTTCTGGTTGGCGTGGAAGAGGTTGTGCGGGTCGTAGGCGCGCTTGACCGCCGCCAGCCGGTCGTAGTGGCCGCCGTAGGAGGCCCGCACCCGGTCCCCGCCCTCGTCGGCGCCCAGGAAGTTGACGTACGCGCCGCCCATGGACTGCGGATGCAGCTCCCCCCAGTAGTCGACGCACCACTGCCTGACCGTCTCCGCGTTCGCGGGGTCCGGATCGACACCGCCGACGATGCCGGACCAGACGGCGTCCCGGCGCGTCCACGCGGTGTCGTCCTCGCCTACCCGCCCGGCGGCCCCGTCGACCGGGTACATGTGCATGGTCGACAAGGGGGTCGGAATGCCCTCCGCGTACTTGGCGTGCACCTCGACGGCGTCGTCGGTGATCCGGTCGAACAGGTCTCCGCGCCAGTACCACTGGAGCCCGGCCGGGATCAGCTGGTCGAACATGCTCTGCACCGCGGGGTACGGCATCGGCGCCGTGAAGTGGAAGGTGGGCGGTCCCGCCTCGTTCACCGGCGCCAGCATCTCCTCCACGCGGTCCGGGTCACCGCTCCAGCACCACACCACGCCGCACATCTTGTGCCCGTGGGTCTCCTCGGGGAACGGCGGTCCCGGCGGCACCACGAGCACCGCGAAGAACCCGTTGAGGTCGTCGGGCGCCTTCGGCAGGAACTCGCGGTACCAGCGCAGTACGTCCCCGATGCTGTCGAGCGTCCACAGGGTGATCCCGAGCGAGACGGTGTGCACCGGGTGCAGGCGGTAGGTGAAGGAGGTCGCGACGCCGAAGTTCCCGCCGCCGCCGCGCAGCGCCCAGAACAGGTCCGCGTGCTCCCGTTCGCTCGCCGTGACGAAGCCGCCGTCGGCGAGCACCACGTCGGCGGAGAGCAGGTTGTCGGCGGTCAGCCCGTACTTGCGGGTGAGGTGGCCGTGCCCGCCGCCGAGGGTGAGGCCCCCGAGGCCGGTCGTGGACATGATGCCGGTGGGCGTGGCCAGGCCGAAGGCGTGGGTGGCGTGGTCGAGGTCGCCCAGGGTGGCGCCGCCGCCGGCCTGGGCGGTCTGCGTCACCGGGTCGACGCGCACCCCGCTCATCGGCGACAGGTCGATGGTGACGCCGTCGTCGACCATGCTCAGCCCGGCGCCGCTGTGCCCGCCGCCGCGTACGGCCGTCTCCAGGCCGCGGTCGCGGGCGAAGTCGACCGCCGCCATCACGTCCCCGGCGTCCCGGCACCGCACCACGGCGGCCGGCCGGCGGTCGATCATCGCGTTGTAGACCGTGCGGGCCCTGTCGTACTCGGCATCCTGCGGAGTGATGACCGGACCGCGCAGCGCGGTCCGCATCGCCTCCCACGTACTGGCGTCCATGGCGATCGCTCTCCCTCGCGGGGCCCCGGCGCCGCCATGAGCCGCTGGCTCGATCGCACGTCACGGGTCCCACGCGG
This sequence comes from Streptomyces sp. NPDC054842, assembly GCF_053611025.1. Lineage (NCBI taxonomy): Bacteria > Bacillati > Actinomycetota > Actinomycetes > Kitasatosporales > Streptomycetaceae > Streptomyces > Streptomyces sp. NPDC054842. Next base: position 2,916 of record NZ_JBSGZN010000004.1, on the reverse strand, counting down.
ACACCGACGGGGCTGACCGTTCCAGCGTCCCGCCGTGGCGGGGAGCCCGCATCTCCGCACGCCGGACCGGCATCCGGGCGGGCGCCGGCCCTGCGGTAGCGTCTGTCCGGCCCGGGGACACCGGGCGAGGGGGAGGGGACGTTCGTGCGCGTGGGGATACGTGGGACACGCGGCTGGGGAGCCCGGCGCTGGATCGTCTTCGGGGTGATCGCGTTCGGGTCGCTGTTCCTGGTCGTCGGGCTGATCCTGACGGGCGTGTCCGTCTCGTTCCTGACGAGCGCGGAGCGCACCTCCGGCACCGTGGCGGCCCTGGAGTGGCGGCGCGAGCACGACACGGGGACCCGCAAGCGGACGACCGACCGGCGCGTGGCCTACCCGGTGGTGGAGTTCACGTCGGCGGACGGCACGACGCACCGGTTCCGCGACCACACGGGCTCCAACCCGCCCTCGTACGAGGCGGGTGAGCGGGTCGAGGTGCTCTACCGCGCGGACTCCCCCGAGGACGCGCGGATCAACGGGTTCGCCTCCCTGTGGCTGCTGCCGCTGATCTTCGGCGGGATCGGGCTGCTGTTCACGGGCGTCGGCACGGCCGTGGCCCTGGTGACGCGCGGCCGGTCCCGGCCCGCGGCCTGACCCGGACGGGCTGCCGCGCAAGGCCCCGACGGAACCGCGCACGCTCCGCCCGACCGGACCGCCGGCGCCCACCGCCGTCCCGCCCGCTCAGAGGGCCTCGGTGTTCGGCCGGACCGCTTCCCCCGAGGGTTGTGGTTGAGAAAGTGGGCGGCCAGGGCGGCGCGCAACAAAAGTGGATCTTGTCTTACCGCGCACTTGGTGCCCCCCCTCGTCAGATGACGCTGCTCAGGCGTCGCGGTCGGTCTCTCGGCGGTCCGGTCGCGGCCGCGACGGCCGTGCGGCCGGAAGCGAGGACCGGTTGTGTACTGCCGTTATCCAGCGAACGCGCCTGACGTCGGCGCTTCAGTTCTCGGGCGAGTCCGCTTCGTCGTGTTCGGCGAAGACCTCGCGTGCCACGGCGTAGCTGTCAAACGCGCGAGCCACACCCGCGTAGACGGCCATCTGGATGAAGGCTTCGACGATCTCCTCTTTGGTCACGCCATTGTGCAGAGCGATACGCAGCTGGCCCCGAAGCGGCTCCAGGATGCCCAGACTCGCCGTGATGGTGACCGAGATGAGTGCACGGGTGCGAAGGTCGAGATGCTCGCTGCGAGTCCATGCGTCATTGAAGGCGTGTTCGGTCGCGATCCGTGTGAAGTCGTAAGCGTTGTCGGGTTCCGTCGGCCTTGGATCGACATACGGCGCCAGGCTGAAACCAAGAATCTTCTCGGCGTTGTTCAGAGCACGCGTGTAGTCAGCGTTGTGTTCCGTCACGGCGCCATTCTGCGCACTGCCGACCAAAAGCTATTAGACCGGCACGACGCTGGAACAAGACGCTGTGTTGTCAAGAGCGCCCCTTTTCGCTGACACCAGTACCCGACACCAACGATGAAGCGGTATCGCAATTGACGGACGAGGTCATGGAGTGTCTGTCCGGGTTACCTGCCGCACTCCGCAGACTGAGGTATTGGCGGCAGGGCGGAGGCCGTAGCGGGCCCGGCGAGGAGACGCCCGTCGATTCGTGGTTCCAGGTCCACTCTCGCCTGAATGGCCGCCTCGAAGCCTTCGTGGCAGCAGCACGTAGCGCTGTGGACGATCTGCTCCGCGTAAGCGGGCCGGAGCGGTGACAGCGGCAGCCCCGCGACGACGCAGGTCAGAGCGCTTCCTTGTTCTCCTTCGGCGCCTGTCCCGACCTATGTACTGGAGGCAGAACGCTCCACGGGAAGTTGATCCACTCGTCGGTGCGCTTCCACACGTACTCGCACTTCACGAGCGAGTGGGACTTCTCGTAGACGACGGCGCTGCGGACCTCGGCGACGGCGTCCACGCAGAAGTCGTGCACGAGCTTCAGCGTCTTGCCGGTGTCGGCGACGTCGTCCGTGATGAGCACCTTCTTGTCGGAGAAGTCGATCGCGTTCGGGACGGGCGCCAGCATGACCGGCATCTCCAGGGTGGTCCCGACGCCGGTGTAGAACTCGACGTTGACCAGGTGGATGTTCTTGCAGTCGAGGGCGTACGCGAGTCCGCCGGCCACGAACACCCCGCCCCGCGCGATGCTCAGCACGATGTCGGGCTCGTAGCCGTCGTCGACGATCGTCTGGGCGAGTTCGCGCACGGCGACGCCGAACCGCTCGTAGGTCAGGTTCTCCCGCACCTCGCTCATGTGCTGCTCTCCGCTCCCGCTCACACCTGGGTCCGGTGGAAGTTGAGGAAGGACCGCGAGGCGGTCGGCCCGCGCTGGCCCTGGTACCGGGACCCGTACCGCTCGCTGCCGTAGGGGAACTCCGCGGGCGAGCTGAGCCGGAACATGCACAGCTGCCCGATCTTCATCCCCGGCCACAGCTTGATGGGGAGTGTCGCGAGGTTGGACAGCTCCAGCGTCACGTGGCCGGAGAAGCCGGGGTCGATGAAGCCGGCGGTGGAGTGGGTGACCAGCCCGAGCCGCCCGAGCGAGCTCTTCCCCTCCAGCCGGGAGGCCAGGTCGTCGGGGAGCGAGATGACCTCGTAGGTACTGGCCAGCACGAACTCGCCGGGGTGCAGGATGAACGGCTCGTCGCCCTCGGGCTCGACGAGCCGCGTGAGGTCGGCCTGCTCGACGGCGGGGTCGATGTGGGGGTAGCGGTGATTCTCGAACACCCGGAAGAACCGGTCGAGTCGCACGTCGACGCTCGACGGCTGCACCATGGTTTCGTCGTACGGATCGATGCGGACCCGTCCGGCGTCGATCTCGGCCCGGATGTCCTTGTCTGAGAGAAGCACGCCCCGAGGATACGCAAGGCGCGCGGACCGGCCACAATCGTGGCC